>CANQKE010000023.1 GCA_947624435.1 uncultured Ruminiclostridium sp. | reverse complement strand
TTTCGCAAATGACAAAATTAGCGAAAGATATTTATAACAACATCACCCCACCAGTCAATGCCAACCGATGGGGTGATGTTTGTGATTTTGTTTATATTATCTGGGGGATTAATAAAAAGCGTGGTGCATATTGTTTTCAAAAACAAAAAAGTACCCGTGAAGATCACGGGTACATGGGTATCTATAAGCAAAAATCAGTTATTTGCTTTTTTCTTAGCCTCGATATCGGCGAGGGCGGCCTTTCTCGAAAGCCTTATCTTGCCCTGATTGTCGATATCCAGCACCTTGACGATTATCTCATCTCCTATGGATACAACGTCCTCTACCTTTTCGACCCTGCGGTTTTCAAGCTCGGAAACGTGTACCATTCCGTCCTTGCCGGGAGCGATCTCCACAAAAGCGCCGAAGCTCATTATACGAACGACCTTGCCTTTATAGATAGCGCCTATCTCCGGAGGAGAAGTGATAGCCTTTATCATCGCGATGCAGTTGTTTGCCTTTTCAAGATCCTGACCGCAGACGAATACGTTACCCTCTTCGTCAACGTCTATCTTGACCTCAAAATCAGCACACAGCTTTTGGATCACCTTGCCGCCTGTACCGATAACGTCGCGTATCTTATCCACCGGCACCTTGGTATTGAGCATCTTGGGTGCGTACTTATTTACGGTAGGTCTGGGAGCGTCGATAGCTTTCAGAATTATCTCGTCAAGTATATAATCTCTTGCCTTATGAGTTTTTGCAAAAGCGTCCTTGATTATCTCAGGAGTAAGTCCGTCTATTTTAAGATCCATCTGGATAGCGGTGATACCCTTATGAGTACCGCCCACCTTAAAGTCCATATCGCCGAAGAAATCTTCCAGTCCCTGGATATCCACCATAGTCATCCAGCGGTCGCCCTCGGTGATAAGTCCGCAGGATATTCCGGCAACAGGCGCCTTTATCGGAACGCCGGCGTCCATCAATGACAGTGTCGAGCCGCATATAGACGCCTGAGAGGTAGAACCGTTGGAGGAAAGCACCTCGGATACAAGTCTTATCGCATAAGGGAATTCCTCTACCGACGGGATGACCGGCTCAAGCGCACGCTGTGCAAGCGCGCCGTGACCTATCTCACGTCTGCCGGGTCCTCTGCTGGCCTTAGTCTCGCCTACAGAATAAGCCGGGAAATTATAATGGTGCATATAGCGCTTCATTTCTTCATCGTCAAGGCCGTCCAGCTTCTGGCTGTCGCTGACAGGACCGAGAGTAGTAACGGTAAGCACCTGTGTCTGACCTCTGGTAAACAGACCGGAGCCGTGTACGCGCGGCAGAAGTCCTACTTCTGCGGCAAGCGGACGCATTTCGTCCATTCCTCTGCCGTCAACACGCTTCTGCTCGTCGAGCAGCCAGCGTCTTACGATGAATTTTTGCAGCTTGTAGATACATTCGTCTATCATCGCGCCCTGCTCGGGGTACTGTTCATCATACTGCGCATGAATTTCGTCCTTTATCGGCTGGAGGCGCTCCTCGCGGATATTCTTATCATCGGTGTCAAGAGCATATTTTACCTTTTCGGTGTACTGCTCCTTGATAGCCTCAAACAGGTCATGGTCTACCTCCATTGACGGGAACGAGAACTTGGGCTTGCCTATCTGAGCCTGGATATCCTTTATAAACGGGATAAGAGATCTATTTATCTCCTCATGTCCCGCCATGATAGCCTTGAGCATGGTGTCGTCGTCGACCTCATTTGCTCCCGCCTCTATCATGACTACCTTCTTCTCGCTTGACGCCACGGTAAGCTGAAGGTCGGACTTAGCTCTCTGCTCTGCGTCGGGCATCAGGATTATCTCGCCGTCTACCAGTCCTACGGAAATACCGCCGATAGGACCGTTCCACGGGATATCGGAGATACTTACCGCAATAGACGCGCCTATCATCGAAAGAATTTCCGGCTGAGTGTCGGGGTCTACCGCGAGCACCGTCATAACGATAGCTACGTCGTTTCTCATATCCTTGGGGAATAACGGACGCATGGGGCGGTCTACCACACGCGAATAAAGGATAGCCTTTTCGCTGGGCCTGCCCTCTCTTTTAAGGAAGCCGCCCGGTATCTTACCTACCGAGTACAGCTTTTCTTCATAGTCCACAGCCAGCGGGAAAAAGTCTATTCCGTCGCGCGGCTTGGGGCTGGCGGTAGCGTTTACCATAACTACCGATTCACCGTAGCGTATCCAACATGAGCCGTTAGCAAGACCGCAGACCTTTCCGGTCTCAACAGTCAGTTCTCTGCCGGCAAACATGGTTTTGAATACCTTGTAGTTTTCAAACATTTCTGTTCCTCCTTGATTTTTTCAGGGAAACAGCGTTAGCAATAAATTCAGCGGACTGCGCCAATCCGTTCAATTTAATGCTAAAAGCGTGTTTCCCTTGATTTTCAGATTTGCTTTGAAATAAGGGTTAAAGGGCAGAACAGCACTTGCTCCGCCCTTTTACACACTTACTTACGAATACCGAGCTTTGCGATAATAGCACGGTAGCGCTCAATATCCTTTTTCATCAGATAGTTGAGCAGGTTACGTCTGTGACCTACCATCTTGAGCAGACCGCGGCGGGAATGGTGATCCTTCTTGTGGGTCTTGAGATGCTCGGTAAGATCGTTTATCCTCTTAGTAAGAATAGCGATCTGTACCTCGGGCGAGCCGGTATCATTCTCATGAGTGCGGTTAGCCTCGATAATGGCAGTCTTTTCTTCCTTGAGTAGCATAATTACACCTCTTTTTCGTTTTATTCCGCCTCATAGCAAAGGGCATCGGTGTTTCTCGTAACGAGCATTCGCCTCAACGCCAAGAAACGGTTTTTGCCATGTTTGAACATAACAGGATTATTATATCACAACTGTCCGGATTTGTAAAGCCTTTTTTGAATTTTTATTTCCTCTGTTCTCCCATGTTCGTTCTTTTTGAAAAATCGAACGAAACAGTTGACAAAATCGTTCGATTCGAGTATAATAAATATAGGGAAAGCAAACACTGCTTACAGGAGGTGCTTACTATGTCTGTTACCGCTACCGAATTTAAGCTCAATCTTGGAAAATATCTTGCGCTTGCCGAAAGCGAAGATGTTTACATCACCAAAAACGGCAAGGTCGTCGCAAAGCTTACAAACCCGAACGCCGACAGAGTGGAAACCGCCAAGTCGCTTTTAGGGTTAATTCCTGCCGACATTACTCCCGAAGAGGCGCGGGAAGAAAGGCTTGACAGAGTATGACAGCAGTTATTGATACTTGTGTAGTCATTGATGTTCTGCAAAACCGTGAGCCGTTTTCAAAAGCCGCGCTCGATGTTTTCCTTGCCGCGTCAAACCGCAAGTTCAGAGGAGTGCTGACGGCAAAATCTATAATGGACATCTACTACATCATTCGCAGAAGTCTGCACGATGAGCAGAAGACAAGAGCAGCCGTAAATAAGCTGTTCGTCCTATTCGATATTGCGGATACGTTTTCCGCAGACTGCCGTATTGCAATGTCCTCGCCGACTTTAGACTATGAAGATGCGGTGATGATAGAAACCGCAAAGCGCATAGGCGCGGACTGTATTGTCACGCGAAATCTGGGCGACTACGGCAAATCATCGGTCACGGTATTTTCTCCCGAAGAATTTTTACGGGAGCTTAAAAAAGAACAAGATGAAACATAAACGGCTGCCCACCGGAGCAGCCGTTTTTTTATCCTGTTACTAAACCTTTTGAAACCCAACGTTCATAAATTTTGACTCTATGAACAAATCAGCTTATCTTTTTAAGGTCTCGCTTTTCTATACCCTTTTTGCCGCCTTTTTTATCGTTAGAACGGATTATTTCGGGGCCGACTGAGCCGTCTACGCACTCGGCGTTGACGATAACTTTTTCGATGGTATCATCTGCGGGCGCGTTGAACATAACGTCCGAAAGAATATCCTCGATGACCGTCCTCAAGCCTCTTGCTCCGGTCTTTCTTTCCGCGGTCTTTCTCGCGATAGCCCTTAATGCGTCGTCGGTAAATTCCAGATCTATCCCGTCCAGGCTGAACAGGTACTTATACTGCTTGATAACGGCGTTTTTAGGCTCTATGAGTATCCTTACCAGCGCCTCTTCGTCAAGATCGTCCAGTACCGCGATAACCGGCAAACGTCCTACCAGCTCGGGGATTATGCCGTATTTAACAAGGTCCTCCGGCTCTATATCATGCAGCGCGTCGTTTACGCTGCGGTCGTTTTTGCCTTTTATCTCCGCCCCGAATCCAAGCGCGGAGGAACTGGTGCGCGAAAGAATGGTCTTGTCTATCCCTTCAAAAGCGCCGCCGCAGATAAACAGTATGTTTTTGGTGTCTATCTGGAGAAATTCCTGATGCGGATGCTTTCTTCCGCCCTGGGGAGGAACATTGGATACAGTACCCTCGATTATTTTAAGCAGCGCCTGCTGAACGCCCTCTCCGCTGACGTCTCTGGTGATGGAGGTGTTTTCGGATTTGCGGGTTATCTTGTCTATCTCGTCGATGTAGATTATGCCGTGCTGCGCCGCCTCAATATCATAATCGGCAGCCTGGATAAGCCTGAGCAGCACGTTTTCAACGTCCTCGCCGACGTATCCCGCTTGAGTAAGGGTGGTAGCGTCCGCAATAGCGAAAGGCACGTTCAGTATTCTCGCCAGAGTCTGCGCTATCATGGTCTTGCCGACGCCGGTAGGTCCTAACAGCAAAACGTTGCTTTTTTGCAGCTCGACCTCGTTTTCCTGCTCGTTGCCGTAAAAATTGCGCTTGTAATGATTATATACAGAGACGCAGATAGTTTTCTTTGCCTCTTCCTGCCCTATCACATAATTATCCAATACCGCTTTAAGATCGGCGGGCTTGATGAGCTTGAATTTCTCTTTCTGCTCTTCTTTTTTGGAGGATTTTTTGTTCTCCTCCTGCCCCATAAGCATCTGATATGTGGTAAGGATACAGTCGCTGCAAATGCAGCCGCTTGCACCGTAAATTATTTTATCTACCTGTTCTTCAGTTCTTTCGCAGAAACTGCATCTGAGCATAATATATTTCCTTTCAACGCTTACCGTTTAGCTATGACCTTATCGACCAGACCGTACGCACAAGCCTCCTCGGCGGACATATAATTGTCACGCTCGCAGTCCTTGTGGAGCTGCTCGTAATCTTTTCCGCAGTTTGAAGCAAGTATCTCTTCCAGCTTGCGGCGGGTCTTTTCAAGGTTTTTGGCATGGATCATTATATCGGTCTCCTGACCGTTAAGTCCTCCGCCTATAAGCGGCTGATGGATAAGCACCTGAGAATTAGGCAGGCAGAATCTCTTGCCCTTTGCGCCGCTGGACAGCAAAAACGCGCCCATGGACGCCGCCATTCCGATACATATAGTGGAAACGTCGCACTTGATATAGTTCATCGTGTCGTATATCGCCATTCCCGCTGTGATAGAACCGCCGGGGCTGTTTATATAAAAGCTGATATCCTTATCTGGGTCCTGCCCCTCCAAAAACAGCAGCTGCGCTACAACAAGTCCTGCGGTAACGTCGTTCACATCTTCGTTGAGCATGATTATCCTGTCGTTGAGCAGACGGGAAAAGATATCGTATGCTCTTTCACCGCGTCCGGTCTGTTCAATGACGGTAGGTACTAAACTCATAATGATCCTTCCTTTCTCTGACGGTAAAAATCAGCCGACCAAAGCTAAAAACAAAAGCCTCTGTAAAGCGGATTATTCCTTTTCCTCGGTAACATCGGCGCTGTCGCGGACAAGGTCGAACGCCTTTTCAACGGCAAGATCCTTTTCAAGATTTTCCTTAGCTATGACGCTCTTCACCTTGTCAAGCTCCATCTTGTAGTTCTCCGCCATTTCCTTGTACTCGTTTTCGATATCCTCGTCGGAAACGGTTATGTTCTCCAGCTCCGCTATCTTTTCAAGCGCAAGTCTGAGCTTTACCTGCTTTTCTGCCGGCTCTTTGAAATTCTCCTTAAACTGCTCCAGAGTGGTGCCGGTATATTTAAGGTAATCCTTAACGGTGATGCCCTGGTATCTGTTCCTGTATTCCCAGTCACGGACAAGGTCGTCAACGCGGTTATTTATCATAGCGTCCGGTATCTCGGCTTTCAAAAGCTCGATGACCTTTTCGGTAAGCTCGTTATCAAGGTTGCCCTTTGCTTCGTTCTCGGCGTTTTCCTCAAGCTTTTTGCGAAGATCCGCCTTGAGCTCGTCGAGAGTGTCAAACTCGCTTACGTCCTTGGCAAATTCGTCGTCTACCTCGGAATACTCCTTAGCCTTTATCTCGTGTATTTTGCACTTGAACACGGCGGGCTTGCCCTTAAGATTATCCGCGTTGTAATCCTCCGGGAAGGTCACGTTCACATCGAAATCCTCGCCGATGCTCTTGCCTATCATGCCGTCCTCAAAGCCGGGGATAAATCTGCCGGAGCCTATCTCTAAGGAGAACTTCTCCGCCTTGCCGCCCTCGAAAGGCTCGCCGTCAACAAAGCCCTCAAAATCAAATATCGCGGTATCGCCCTTTTCAAGAGGTCTGTCGGTGACGTCGATTATCCTTGCGTCTCTTTCACGCAGCTTGTCTATTTCCTTGTCTACGTCCTCGTCCTTAACAGTCTTGACAGTTTTGGTGACCTTTAATCCTTTATAATCGGAAATTTCCACCTCGGGCTTAACGGTGAACTCCGCCTTGAAGGTAACGCCGTTCTCCTTGCTTACCTCCTGCACCTCTACCTTGGGCATATCTACAACTTCCAGCTTGAGCTCGTCTATCACATCAGAAACTATCTTCTGATACATGCTGTTTACAGCTTCCTGATAAAAAACGCCTTCACCGTACTGGGTCTCGATCATCTTACGGGTAGCCTTGCCTTTTCTGAAACCGGGAACGGTTATGTTCTTTCTCTGCTTGAGAAATGCGGCCTGTACCGCCTGCTCAAATTCCTCGGCGCTTGACTTGAACTCGGCTTCGACCGTGTTCACCGCAGTTTTGCTGTTAGAAATAATTTCCATTTTGAAAATCCTCCGTTTTTTGATGCCTTTTTATGTAATTTCTGTAATAACCGCTTTACGCAGCCCTGAAAATCATACGGCATAATTTTTTTATTTTTATTCCTGTACAAGTACAGGCGTAAATTTAACATAATCGGCAGAGATGAGCTTAAAGATGATCCCGTCGCGCTCTCCCTGAAAAGCGTTGTGAAAAAGTGCGCTGCCGTGTACATGCCCGTAATAACAGCGTTTTATCGCGTATTTGCGCAAAACCTCCAATATATAGGTGTTTTCCTCTCCGGCATATATCGGCGGATAGTGCAAAAACACTACCGGCTCTCCGCCAAGCGCGGCGGCCTCTTTTATCGAAACCTCCAGCCGTCCCGCCTCGCGCTTTAACAGTTTAAGGTCCTGTGGCTGACCGTCGTCGTTTATCCAACCGCGCGTGCCGCATATCGTGATATCGCCCGTGCGCACGGCGCTGTTGTTCAGTATCCTTATATCGTCGAAATTATTTCCCGACAGGAATTTATCCATTTTATTCTGAGTGGTCCACCAGTAATCGTGATTGCCTTTGAATATCAGCTTTTTCCCGTTCAGATTTTCACTGATAAAGCGAAAATCCGGCAGAGCGTCCTCCAGCTTCATCGCCCAGCAGATATCGCCGGGTATCACCGTGATATCGTCTTCGGACACCATGCTGTTCCAGTTTTTCTCCAGCCTTTCGGTATAATTGCTCCAGCCGGCAAAAATGTCCATAGGCTTACCGCCGCCGAACGGAAGATGAATGTCACTTATAGCAAAAACACTCATGGGCTCTCCTATTTTTTCAGAAAGTCAAGCACAGCGGCCGGCATCTCTTCGGACTCGACCGAACCGGTGAAACGCACCTCTTTGTTTTTGGTATTCGCAAGAGCCGCCGGACAGGTAGTTCCCGTCAGCTTTTCCAGCTTTGAGATAAGCTCAAATTCGTCTGCGGATACTTCTTTTCCGCCCAGCGCGTCATATACCGCATAACCGAATTTATACGGATTTGCGGTAGAAACAACGATAGTTTTGGTATCGTCACCCGTTGCATTTTTATAATCCTCGTATACTTTATATGCAACGGCGGTATGAGTATCGCAAAGGTAGCCGTATTCGTCAAACACCTTTTTAATAGTTGCCTTGGTCTGCTCATCGTTGCAGCAGCCGGCATAAAAGCTCTCTTTTATCCTCTGCTTTACGGTATCGTTTACCTCGTATCTGCCGTCGGCTTTAAGAGCGCCGAACCACTCGCGTATAAGCGCGTCGTTCTCATCGGTCAGATGATACAGTAATCTCTCAAGATTGCTGGAAATAAGTATATCCATCGACGGCGAAACCGTGGTGTAAAACGGTCTGTTCCTGTCGTAGATACCCGTATTTATAAAATCGGTAAGGATGTTGTTCGCGTTGGAGGCGCATATCAGCTTTGCGATAGGCACGCCCATTTGTTTAGCGTAATATGCCGCGAGGATATTGCCGAAGTTTCCGGTAGGCACACATACGTTTATCTTCTCGCCGTACTCTATTTCCTTATCCTTTACAAGCTGTACATAAGAGGACACATAATAAACTATCTGCGGCGCAAGACGTCCCCAGTTTATGGAGTTTGCGCTGGAGAACACAGTGTTTGCCTTGTCAAGCTCGGCAAGTATATTATCGTCTGTAAATATCGCCTTAACACCGTTCTGGCAATCGTCAAAATTGCCCTTTATAGCGCATACGTTTACGTTTTTGCCCTCTTGGGTGGTCATCTGGCGCTTTTGCATATTGCTGACGCCGTCCTCGGGGTAAAATACCATTATCGAAGTGCCGTCAACATCCTTAAAGCCCTCCAGCGCGGCCTTTCCGGTGTCTCCGCTGGTAGCGACGAGTATCATTATCTTTTTGCCGTCGATTATCTTCTTAGCCGAGCAGGTCAGTAAAAACGGCAGTATTTGCAGCGCCATATCCTTGAAAGCACAGGTCGGACCGTGCCACAGCTCAAGCATATATGTTCCGGTAAGCAGATGAGAAAGCTCCGCTATATTCTCGGTCTCAAAATTCTTGTCGCTGTAAGCGCTGTTTACGCAGTGCCATATCTCCTCGTCGGTGAAATCGTCAAGGAAAAGCCTGAACACCTCATAAGCCCTTTCGGGATACGACATATCGCACATCAAAAGCAGCTTATCCTTCGACAGCTGAGGTATGCTGTCCGGAACGAAAAGTCCTCCGTCTGCGGACAGACCGCGGGAAATTGCTCCGGCGGCGGTCACATTTACATTTATATCTCTTGTGCTTTTGTATTTCATTTTTATAACTATGCTTGCAAAGCAAGCATTCCTCCTTTCAAGTTTTGTACGTTTTTGCGAAGCAAAATTTCCGACCGTACTCGGCAAAGCGCAAAACGCAAAGTCCGGAAAATCTATTTTTCGGACTTTACAGCTCCTTACTTTCTTCTAAAACTGTGTTTCATACCCGGTGGTATCGAATGCGTCTTTATAATAATTGAACCCTGTTATAAAAGGCTTTTCTCCGCGGCTGATTATCACTTCCGCGATATCGTATCTAGGCTGCAAGGTAAGTCCGTTTTCCGCAAAATAACATTCCGCCGCCGCGATTATCCTGCCCTTTTTCTTATTGTCTACCGCCTCTACCCCGCTGACAAGACTGTTTTCCTTTCGGGTCTTGACCTCGACGATGAGCAGCTTATCGCCGCTCTCGGCTATTATATCTATCTCTCCGCAGGGCTTACGGTAGTTCCTTGCGATTATCCTGCATCTTTTCTTTATAAGAAATTCAGCGGTATAATCCTCTCCCAGCCTGCCTTTAATTTCCTTGTCCGTCATTTTTACCATTGTAATATTTTACAAGAAAGCTCTTCCGATGAACCTCCGAGGTGCCGAATTCGTCTAACATCTGATAATGCAGCGCCGTGCCGTAGCCCTTGTGCTTTTCAAATTTATACTGCGGATATTTCAGCGCAAGCTCTTTCATATATCGGTCACGCGATACTTTAGCAAGTATAGACGCCGCCGCGATAGACGCGGACAATGCGTCGCCCTTTACGACCGACTCGCATTTTGCCGGAATATCCGGCGTTTTGTTGCCGTCGACAAACACCATATCGACCGATACGCCAAGTCCGAGATACGCCCTTTTCATCGCCAGCATAGCCGCGCCGAGAATATTCAGCTTATCTATTTCTTCAACGCTTGCGGTGGCGACACACCACGCCTGCGCCTTTTCGATTATCTCGTCGTAAAGCTGCTCGCGCTTTTTCTCGGTGAGCTTTTTGCTGTCGTTTATACCCTCGATATGTACATCCGGCGGGAATATCACTGCCGCCGCATATACATCTCCGGCAAGAGGTCCTCGCCCCGCTTCGTCTATCCCGCAAATACTGCCGAACTGCGCGCGCATTAGTTTATCGAATTCAAACAGATCATAACGGTCGTTCGAGCGAGATCTTTCCAAGCTTACCACTCCTAAATTCATCCAGCACCGCGGCAGCCGCGCGCATAGTATCCGGTTCTCCGCCCGAAACGAGCATTCCGCGCTTTCTTGCGATAATTTCCAGATCGACCGGACTGTCATCGGCAAGCTTATACCTCTGACGGATATATTCCGGATAATTACTGTCAAGAAAGCTTACAAGATTACCCGCTATCTCATATATATCCAGCACGTCGTCCTTTATCGCGCCGGTATACGCAAGCTTAAGAGCCGCCTGCGGGTCTTCAAACTTAGGCCATAATATTCCGGGCGTGTCTAACAGCTCTATGTCCTTGTCCAGTACCACCCATTGCTTTCCTCTGGTAACGCCGGGGCGGTCGGCGGTCTTTGTCTTGCCGGAGCCGGACAATCTGTTTATAAAAGAAGATTTGCCGACATTCGGTATTCCCAGTACCATTACTCTCAATGTGCCGCCTACAAATCCCTTAGCGCGGCGCTTTGCCAGCACATCGGATAAAGCGGAGCGCACCACGGGTATAAACGCTTTTACATTCTTGCCGCTGCGGCAGTCGCATATTATCGTTTTATAGCCTTGCTTTTTATAATACTCCGCCCATTTCGCGGTAACGGCGTCATCGGCGTAATCGCACTTATTAAGTAAAAGTATCCGAGGCTTGTTCCCCGCAAGCTCGTTTATGATAGGGTTTCGGCTGGATTCCGGTATTCTCGCGTCCACTATCTCGGCCACCGCGTCCACCGTCTTTATATCCGCCTCTATCATTCTGCGGGTCTTGGTCATGTGACCGGGGAACCACTGTATATCGGGTATATTATTCATATCAATATATATTTCCGAAAGCGGAGAACGGCCATACTCTAAAGTACGCCTTGCCCATTATATAGCGCATATCCACCTGTCCGACGTCGTTGCTGCGGCTGTCCTTGGAGGCGTTTCGGTTATCTCCCATAACGAACACCTTGCCCTCCCCTATAACAACATCGGTGTTATTCGGAAAATCCTCCGCCAGCATGGTGGGAGCCTGGATATAATCTTCTTCGAGCGCCGTGCCGTTTCTGTAAACCACACCGCGGTCAAAATCGATACGAATGGTATCTCCCGGCAGTCCGATTATCCTTTTCACTATAGGCTTGCCCAGCTTTTTCGTCACATAATCCGGCAGCTTATCGGCGTAAATAATGACAATATCGCCGTAATTCGGAGTATAAAACAAATCGGACACGATAAGCCTCTGGGTAGTTTCCAGTGTGGGATTCATCGAATCGCCGTCAACGGTTATCATACGGGCTGCCAATGTAAAGATGATTATAAAGCAAAGGATAGCGGAAAAAACGCTTGACAGCCAGTCAAACAGCTCAGCGTAGACTTTTGATTTTTTTACGTCTTTGCTTTCCTTATCCTTTAAGGTGATCTCGTCTTTCATTAAAAACCCCTGTTCTGCATAAAAAGAAAAAGTGAATTGAAGTAATAACGGGCAATGCCCGTTATTACCGTTCAATTCCGACTAAAGGTGATCGCCGCCGCATTATCCGGCAAGCCGCATAATAAACGCGGTAAAACACCGCTTTGATAAGTCTGTCAACAGCAGGCAAAATGCCCGCCGTATAAGGTCATATCTTGGATTTGACCTTGGCAGCCTTACCGACTCTGTCGCGCAGGTAATACAGCTTAGCTCTGCGTACCTTACCCTCTCTTACTACCTCTACCTTTTCAACGGTGGGGCAATGGATCGGGAATACTCTCTCAACACCGCAGCCGTGTGCAACTCTGCGTACGGTAAAGGTCTCGTTCACTCCGCCGTGCTTCTTGGCGATTACAGTACCCTCGAATATCTGGATACGGAATTTGTCGCCCTCGGGGATCCTTACGTGAACCTTTACGGTATCGCCGACCGTTACATTAGGCGCATCGGTCTTGATGCTGTCCTGTGCGATAAGCTTTAATGCATCCATCTTTTTTCCTCCGTGTTTTCGGATATTCTTGCATCGGACTTTCCGACGGGCTTCCGGCAAGCGTCTTTTCGCCTGCTGCAGAGGACTATCCGTTTAATGTCTTGTGTGTCAAATGACACTCCGGCATTAGCCACACCGGCGAAATGTCATAAAATGAGCAAATTTCTCCGGCGGATATCAAATGCTTTAATATTATAGCACCTTTACACGAAATTTGCAATAGTTTTTTGTGAAATTTTCCGTATTTAATTAATTTTTCTTTCCTAAAAATGAGTTTTATTCAAAATCTTTGCCGTCTTTGCACAAAATTCTTACTCTTGTTATGGATAACGTGTTGATTTTATCGCCCGTAATTCTTTCATAAGTATCAAAAACAAGAGAGGGATTGACGGTAAAATCACATCCGGACGGCAAGGTGAGGTAAAATTCTCCGTCCTGTGGCTTGTCCGCCTGTATATAAGGCTTGAGGTCAAGCTCGGTAATTCCCTTTTTAGTCTTTTTTTCCGCCGGAATACTGTCCGACGCAAAAAAATCGAACAATTTATCAATATCGCAGTCGACAGCTATGCGGTAAACGGACTTTTCTATCTCGGTGTGCTTTTTGATAGGCTCGGCCGCTCTTACCGCCCTTATGTCCCTAGGAAGAACGGCGTTCAGCTTTTCCACCACCTGATCATTCTCCACCTTTTCGCACAGCTTTATATCCATAGACTCGCAAAGCCCCTCTGTACCGAGCGCCAGCGGCAGATTGATATTTACATAAGTGTGCGGATTAAAGCCCTGCGTATGCCATACTGGAAGATCGGTGCGCCTCAATGCGCGCTGTATGCAGTTTATAAGGTCAAGAGCGGATATATATTTCGCCCTGCCGAGCTTGCTGAAAAATATCCTTACGGGATAAGTGACCTCGTTCATCTTACTTATCCTCCTTTTTTGAGCCATAGCTAAAGCACGGTCTGCCGAGCGTCTTATTCAGTCCGCAGCCCGCACATTTATCCCGACAGTTATCGGTAGTAATGCCGAGATGCGCCTTTTTGTTTTCCTCTACAAGGAAATCGCGGGAGAACAGCATGTCCATGTGCTCCCACGGCATGACCTCGTCGTAAGAGCGCTTTCTGTGGGCGTAAAACGACATATCCAGTCCGCATTTTTCAAACGCCTTTGCCCAAAGCTCCGGCTTGAAATATTCGCCCCAGCCGTCCAGCTTGCAGCCGCTTTTCCACGCCTCGAAGATAACGGAAGAAAGCCGCCTGTCGCCGCGCGCCAGTACCGCCTCCAGTAAAGTGGTATCATAATGGCTCCAGCTTACGTCTATCTTTTTTCTGCCCTTTGAGCCGGTTATCTCTAACAGGTGTTTTTGCCGCTCGGACACCGTTTCCTTAGCCGCAAGCGGTTCATATTCAAACGGGGTGAACGGCTTCGGTATGAAAGTGGAGATCGAAATAGATATGCTTACCCCGCGCTTGCTGCGGCCGGGTATGCTGTAATACAACTCGATTATCTTATCCGCCAGCGCTTTTATCGCGTCTATATCCTCAA
Organism: uncultured Ruminiclostridium sp.; assembly: GCA_947624435.1. GTDB lineage: Bacteria > Bacillota > Clostridia > Oscillospirales > Ruminococcaceae > Ruminiclostridium_E. The sequence continues at coordinate 27,597 of CANQKE010000023.1, read as the reverse complement.
GCGTTTCGGTGGGAAGTCCCAGCATGAAATACAGCTTTACCGAGCTGTAGCCGCTCTCGAACGCGATACGGCAGCTTTTCATTATGCTGTCCTCGGTTATGTTTTTATTTATGACGTCTCTCAGCCGCTGACTTCCCGCCTCGGGAGCGAAAGTAAGCCCGCTCGCCCTGACGCTTTTTATCCTCTGTACGACTTCCTCGCTGAACTTATCTATCCTCAGCGACGGCAGGGAGAGATTTATCCCCTTTGCGTCGGTGTACTCGGTAAGCTCGCAGAGCAGTCCCTCGATATCGCTGTAATCACTGGTGGAAAGCGACGACAGTGACACCTCGTCGTATCCGGTAGATTCCGCCAGCGACTTTACCTGCCGTATGATATTTTCCTTGCTCTTCTCACGGAACGGGCGGTAGATAAATCCCGCCTGACAGAACCTGCACCCTCTTATGCAGCCGCGCAGCACCTCCACTACCGAACGGTCGTGTACTATCTCGGTAAACGGCACTACAAAATAATCCGGAGAAAATGCCTTGTCAAAATCGTCTATTATGCGCTTTTTCACCTTTGAGGGCGCGCTGCCTTTCGGGGTTATCGCCTTTACCGTGCCGTCCTCGTTATAGCTTATATCGTACAGCGACGGAACATAGATACCCTCTATTTTTGCGGCGTCGTTCAGAAAATCCTCCTTGCTGCCGCCGTTTTTCTTGTATTTTTCAGCCAAAGCCAAAAGCTCAAGATTGACCTCTTCCCCCTCTCCGAGCACAAACAGGTCAAAGAAATCCGCGATAGGCTCGGCGTTGCATACGCAGGGACCTCCTCCCATGACTATCGGGAACAGTTCCTTTCTGTCCTTTGCAAACACCGGCACTCCCGCCAGATCCAGCATTTCAAGTATATTTGTATAGCAAAGCTCATATTGCAGCGTAAAGCCTATGAAATCAAAATCCTTTATCGGTTCAAGACTTTCCAGACCGTACAAAGGGATATCGTTCGCCCTCATCTGCTCTTCCATATCCGGCAAAGGCATGAACACGCGCTCGCACCAATAGTTAGGCACGCTGTTTTTCAAAGCGTAAAGTATCTTTATGCCCAGATGCGACATTCCTATATCGTAAGTATCCGGAAAGCAGAAAGCGTATCTTATATCCACCTTGCTTTTGTCCTTGACTACCGAGCCGACCTCTCCGCCTATGTAACGCGCGGGCTTCTGCACCTTAGGCAGTATCTTATCCAGTTTATCTTTAAGCATATCGACCGTCCTTATTTTTGATGGGAAAATTAAAACCTTATGCGTATATATTGTACTACATTTTTTTGATAAAGGCAAGCGTTATTCGATAAATTGTGCGATAAGCAGGTACAAAATAACAAAGCCAAGCGACAGGCTGACCGTTTCGCGGCAATATAACGCGTAAAACAAAACTCCGACGATAAGCAGCACGCTCATCACGATACCGACCGTTCTCTTTACAACTAAGGCTGTTCTGTAGCTGAAAAATCTTACAAGGAAAAGGTCCAGCAGCCGAGCGCCGTCAAAATATCCCAGCGGTAAAAGATTAAAGGCGAGAATAAGAATATTCACCGCCGCAAATATCTCCGCAAATTCGTTATACCGCGCCATAGCAAGGCAGGATAAGGCGATAAGCAGGTTTACCGCGCAGCCGGCGGAAAGTATAAATACCTGTTTATAAAGCGGGCAGCCGTCCAGACGTTTGGTTATAGCGATACCTCCGCCGTAAAAGGTTATCCTCTCGGGCTGTACCGAGCATACCGCCATAGCAAGCAAATGCCCGCCCTCATGCAAAACGCAGGCGATAAGGCTCAGCATAGCTATTCCCTGCGTATCCACAAAAAGCAAGAATGCCAGAACGGCAAAGAACGTAAAATCGAATTTTATATTGTATTTGAATTTATCTTTCATCAGTTTTTCTCCCGACAAAAACACTTTTTAATTAAAATATATGTTCTTGTCCGCAAAAAAGAACAACATTCTTATAATGCAGAATGTTGTTCATAAAAAACGGATTTTGTGAAATCAATTAGCTTTATCGGAATCCAGCGAGTTTTTTATTTGTTGTATCATTTCTTTATCAGCTTTCGGCGACGCAAACCAGCCGCGGCTGACGGCTTCGTCTATTATAGTGCCTGCCGTCTGCTGTACCTCGTCATGCGCAAATATCAGCTTGCTGCGCAATTGAGCGGTGCCGCTGCGGGAAATCGCGCGGTTATATTTTATACTCAGCATTTCTTCCGCTGAAAGAACGTCTTTTATCAATTGTTTTTCGGCGCTGCTGCCCATGGTTTTCTCCCCTTTCTAATCCTCCGAAAGCAGCTTTTCCAGAGTATTGCAGTGATTTATATGGTCGGCGGCGCATTTTTGCAGCTTTTCTTTAAGCTGAGGGTCTTCGCAGCCGGAGCTGCACTGCTTGTACTTTTCACTCAAAAAGCGCTCCGTTTTAATTATGTCGGCCAGATTTATAAGCTCGGTAAGCGAACATTGCAGCATAATTTCTTTCCTCTCGTTCCTTTAAGTTGCAATTATTATTTGATTTTTTTCTCGTAATATGCTATAATTAAAAAAGTTTAATGCTTAGAAAGGGACGAAAGACTTGGCAAACAACGATTATCTTTCTAAAATAAGGAATTTTTGCATCATCGCACATATAGATCACGGCAAATCGACGCTGGCGGACAGGATACTTGAGCAGACTCAAACCGTCGCTAAACGCGAAATGGAAGAACAGATATTAGACGACATGGAGCTTGAGCGCGAGAGAGGTATCACCATAAAGGCGCGCGCCGTAAGGCTGAAATACACCGCGGACAATGGAGAGGATTATATTTTTAACCTTATAGATACTCCCGGCCATGTGGATTTTAACTATGAAGTTTCACGCTCGCTCAACGCCTGTGAGGGCGCGGTGCTTGTAGTGGACGCGTCGCAGGGCATAGAGGCGCAGACGCTCGCAAACACCTATCTTGCCATAGACCAGGATCTTGAAGTGATACCGGTCATAAACAAGATAGACCTGCCCTCCGCTCACCCGGACGAGGTAAAAGAGGAGATAGAAAACGTTATAGGCATACCGGCTCAAGACGCGCCGCTTATTTCCGCTAAGATGGGGATAAACATCAAGGCGGTGCTGGAGGACGTTGTAAAGAACATACCCGCTCCGTCGGGAAACTGCTCCGCCCCGCTCAAAGCGCTTATCTTCGACAGCTATTACGATTCATATAAGGGCGTTATTGTTCATGTAAGAATAAAAGAAGGAACGTTAAGAGTCGGAGATAAGATACGCATGATGGCTACCGGCGCGGAATTTACTGTGACCGAACTCGGATACATGGGAGCGACGCAGCTTGTCACCTCCGACGTACTGCTTGCCGGAGAGGTCGGCTATATTGCCGCTTCGATAAAATCCATCGGCGATACCAAAGTCGGCGATACCGTTACATTAGCGGAATTTCCCGCCGACGAGCCGCTCGCCGGATACAGAAACGTAAACCCGATGGTGTTCAGCGGAATATACCCCGCCGACGGCGCAAAGTACGCCGATTTGCGGGAGGCGCTGGAAAAATTGCAGCTAAACGACGCGTCGCTGTCTTTTGAGCCGGAAACGTCGGTGGCGCTGGGATTCGGCTTTCGCTGCGGATTTTTAGGGCTGCTGCACATGGAGATAATACAGGAACGAATAGAGCGCGAATATAATCTTGACCTTGTCACCACCGCGCCGTCCGTCGTTTATAAAATAACCAAGACCGACGGCAGCACCGTATATATCGACAACCCTACAAACTATCCCGACCCGTCGGAAATTGCGGTCGCGGAAGAGCCTATGGTGAAAGCGAATATCTACGCTCCCGCGGATTATGTCGGCAATATCATGGAGCTTTGCCAGCAGCGGCGCGGAGTATTCAAGGACATGAAATACCTCGACCAGACGCGGGTGGAGCTTCACTACGAACTGCCGTTAAACGAGATAGTATATGATTTCTTCGATTCGCTCAAATCCAGAACAAAGGGCTACGCCAGCTATGATTACGAGATAAGCGGGTTCGTGCCGTCAAAATTGGTAAAGCTGGATATTCTGCTGAACGGCGAGATCGTAGACGCGTTGTCATTTATCGTACACTCAGACAGCGCATACCCGCGCGCCCGCAAAATAGCGGAAAAGCTCAAAGACAATATCCCGCGCCAGTTGTTTGAGATACCGGTTCAGGCGGCGGTCGGCGGAAAGATAATCGCAAGAGAGACCGTAAAGGCTATGCGAAAGGACGTGCTGGCGAAATGCTACGGCGGCGATATCACCCGAAAGAAAAAGCTGCTTGAAAAGCAGAAAGAGGGTAAAAAGCGCATGAGAAAGCTGGGCAGCGTTGAAGTCCCGCAGGAGGCGTTCATGGCGGTGCTTAAGCTCGATGAATAGCGTCGGACTTTATATACACGTGCCGTTCTGCCTGTCAAAATGCCCGTACTGCGATTTTTACTCGGTAAAATACGACGAGCATACCGCAAAAGAGTATATCAAAGCGGTAAAGCGAAATATTTCGGCATATAACGGCGTGAAATTCGATACCGTCTATTTCGGCGGCGGTACTCCGATCCTGTTATGGAGAGAAATAAGCGGGCTGCTGACCGACATCGGCGGCATGATAGATAACGACGCGGAGATAACCGTAGAGGCTAATCCCTGCTGTACCGATAAAGAATCGCTCGACAGCCTTTATAAAAGCGGCGTAAACCGAATTTCATTCGGACTGCAAAGCTCAGATGATAACGAGCTTAAAGCGCTCGGCAGAAGGCATAACGCCGCTATGGGAGAAAAAGCGGTCAAGCTTGCGTTTAACGCGGGGATAAGGAATATTTCTGCGGATATAATGCTTGGTATCCCTAAGCAGACGCCGGACAGCCTGCGTGAGACCTTACGGCGCTTTACTTCCCTGCCGCTTAACCATATTTCGGCGTATATGCTGAAAATAGAGCCGGGCACGCCGTTTGCCGCACAAAGGCTTGAGCTTCCCGACGAGGACGGATACGCGGATATTTATCTTGAAACGGTTAGCCTGCTCGGGCAAAACGGCTTTAAGCAGTACGAGATAAGCAATTTTGCAAAGAGCGGCTTTGAATGCCGGCACAATCTAAAATACTGGCGGTGTGAGGAATATATAGGGATAGGCCCCGCGGCACATTCTTATTACAACGGAAAAAGATACGCCGTACCGCGCGACCTTGCGGGATTTATCGCAGATAATTTGCAGGAAACTTACATCACCGAGAACGATCCCGCCGATCTTGAAGAATATATGATGCTGCGGCTGAGACTTAGCGAGGGCGTGGATATAAACGAGCTGCACAGGCTTTTCGGCATAGAAAAAGCCGCAGTTCTTTCTAGGCTCAGCGAGCTGCCGCCAAAATTGTACAGGCGCAAGGGAGATATTATATCGCTCACGCCGGAGGGTTTTTTGGTATCAAATGCCGTCATCGGCATTTTAACAAATATATAGCGTTTTATATGGAGGAAGTATGAACACACAAAGAGAAACTATAAATAAGGAGCAGCTGAAAGCCGATTTTATCGACGCGCTTTCGGAAAAATACGATATTGCTCCTCATCAGGCCGAGCCTTACCAGCTTCATGACGCGATATCTTCCGCTATAATGAAGCAGATAGCGTTTAACTGGAGGAAAAGCCGTTATGCGCATCTTGCCGCCCGCAGAGCCTGCTATTTTTCGGCGGAATTTCTGGTAGGCAGAGCGATATACAACAATATGCTCTGTCTTGAGATACAAAACGATGTGGAGGATATTTTCCGCTCGGTGAACGCGGATATAAATTCTCTTGAGGAAATAGAGGACGCCGCACTCGGAAACGGCGGTCTAGGCAGACTGGCGGCGTGCTTTCTTGACAGCGCGGCGACTCTTTCGTTACCTTTGGACGGATACGGCATACGCTATAAATACGGACTTTTCAAGCAGACCATCGAGGACGGATTTCAAAAAGAGCAGGCGGACGACTGGACTAAATACGGCGACGCATGGAGCAAGCGCCGCGAGGAGGACGCAGTCACCGTATGCTTTGCCGACCAGCAGGTAAAAGCCGTACCCTACGATATGCCGATAATCGGATTCAAGACCGATAATATAGGAACGCTGCGCCTTTGGCAGGCGGAGCCGATAAACAAATTCGATTTTATCAGATTCAACGATCAGGACTACATCAACGCAAGCATAGAGCAGATACGCGCTGAGGATATTTCCCGCGTGCTTTACCCCAACGACGACACCAGAGAAGGCAAGATACTCCGCTTAAAGCAGCAGTATTTCTTCTGTGCGGCTTCCCTTGCCGACATTGTCAAAAAGCATAAGGCGTGCGGAAACGATATACATACTCTCGCAGATAAGGTGACCGTGCAGCTCAACGACACCCATCCGGTCATCTCGATACCGGAGCTTATCAGGATACTTACCGACAACGAGGGGCTGAGCTTTGAAGAGGCGTTTGAGATAGCAAAAAAGGTGTTCAACTACACCAACCACACCATAATGGCGGAGGCTATGGAAAAGTGGGATACCGGCATAGTCGAGCAGGTACTTCCGAGGATATACGATATAATCTTACAGCTTAACGAGGTGTTTATCGCGGATATGTACCGCAAGGGCTTGCCCCGCGCTACTATAGACAGCATGAAGCTTATCTCCGGCGGACTTGTTCACATGGCGAAGATGGCTATATACTGTTCAAGCTATACAAACGGTGTTGCGGCACTGCATACCGAGATACTTAAAAACGACACGTTAAACGACTGGTACAAGCTGTATCCCGAAAGATTCCAGAACAAGACCAACGGCATCACTCCGAGAAGATGGATAGCGCTTTGCAACAAGGAGCTTTCCTCGCTCATCACCGAGCAGCTCGGCAACGACGGCTGGATAAACGACCTTTCCCGTCTGGAAAAGCTGGAGAAGCTGCGCGGTGACAACGGCATGATGCAGCGTTTTCTGGATATAAAGCAGCAGAAAAAGCGCGCGCTTGCCGAATATATCCTTAAAAACGAAGGCGTTGATATAGACCCGAACAGCATTTTTGACATACAGATAAAGCGGCTGCATGAGTACAAGCGTCAGCTGCTGAACGCCTTTAGCATACTATATATCTATTTCGGAATAAAAGACGGCAGCATAAAGGATCTCTACCCCACGACCTTTATCTTCGGTGCGAAATCCGCTCCTGGATACCGTCGCGCAAAAGCGATAATCAAATACATAAACGAGATAGGAAAGCTGATAAACGGCGACGAGCAGGTAAAAGACCTTATCAAGGTGGTTTTCGTACAGAATTATAACGTCTCCTACGCGGAAAAGTTAGTTACCGCCGCAGATATTTCCGAGCAGATCTCCACCGCGGGAACGGAAGCGTCCGGCACCGGAAACATGAAATTCATGCTCAACGGTACGGTGACTTTAGGCACCTATGACGGCGCAAATGTAGAAATAGTGGAGGAAGCCGGCGAGGATAACAACTACATCTTCGGTGCGCGGGTGGAAGAGCTCGGCGAGATAATGAAAAACTATGATCCGAGAAAGCTGATAGCCGACGATCCTAAGATAGCGCGCGTGCTCAACACCCTTATAGACGGCACGGTAAGCGACGGCGGTTCGGGAGATTTCAGAGAGCTTTATTTCGCGCTTACCGACGGCGCAAGCTGGCATGTGCCGGATCATTATTACCTTATCGGCGACCTTGACAGCTATGTAAAGGCCAAGCTCAAAGCAAACGCCGACTATAAAAACGCGCGGCTGGATTTTGCACGGAAATGCTGGGCTAATATGTGCTATTCCGGAAAATTCAGCTCTGACAGGACGATAAAGGACTACGCGGAAAATATCTGGAAAATAGCTCCGGTAGAAGTCTGAATACGTTTGCCGAAAGGAATATGATGAAAAGAATAATAGATTTATTTCTCAGATCGGTGCTTACCGGATTTGCGATAGCTATAGGCGGAGCGGTGAACCTTGCCTGCGACAATAAATATATGGGCGCGTTTTTATTTGGGCTGGGGCTGTTCATGGTGCTGTTTTTCGGCTTCAATCTGTTTACCGGAAAGGTAGGCTACGCGGTGGAAAACAAGCCCTCCTATCTTATCGACCTTGTAATTATCTGGCTGGGCAATCTTATAGGAACAGTCATTACCGGACTGCTCCTGCTGCTTACACGCGCAAGCGGCGCTATGCAGACAAAGGCGGCGGAGATATGCGCGGTAAAGCTGAACGATTCCCCTCTCAGCATTTTTATACTGGCGTTTTTCTGCGGTATATTAATGTTTGTGGCGGCCGACGGATTCAAAAGGATAACCAACCCGTTCGGTCAGGTCGCGGTGATAATCCTGCCGGTAATGGTGTTCATTTTAAGCGGATATGAACATTGCGTGGCGAATATGTTTTATTACACTATCGGCGAGGTCTGGTCGCTTGACAGCTTCTGGTATCTTATAATAATGACGCTCGGCAATTCAGCCGGAGGAATTTTTATCCCGCTTATAAGAAAAGGGTTTATCAAAGAACAAAAGCCGTCTTAAAAATTCGCAAGTTTTACAGAAACAAAACAGGCTTTCGGCACTGTTATCAGCCTCGAAAGCCTGTTTTATTTATCTTATTAAATTTTATCGAACGATAAGCTGTGCCGCGAAAGCCGCCGATATGCTCAGCACCACGCTCAGTATAACATACGATAACGCAACTATTATGCTGCCGGACTTGAACAAGTCCAGCGATTCATACGCAAAGGTGGAAAACGTGGTAAACCCTCCGCATATTCCTACCTTTAGCATAAGAAGCAACCTCGGGTCGATATTCGGGAACTTTGCGGCAAGCGCGGCGATAAGCCCTATCAAAAACGAGCCTATTATGTTTATCGCCAATGTTTTTACCGGAAAACCGTTATCCGGCTGAAACGGGATAAGTCCTATAAGGTACCGGCAGACCGAGCCGACAAAGCCGCCCAGTCCGACAAAAATACAATTTATCATGTTTTCACCTGTCCGAAAGCATTTTCTGTATAGGCTTGCCAAGGTATCTGCGGAAAAATTTCACCGTAAATCCGGTAAAAACCGCAGCGATGACCGTACCCTCTCGTGCGCCCCTTATCTCACCGAAGAAGATAAACGACAACAGTATGGAAAGCGCAACGCAGCTTATATCAAATACCACCTTAACGTTGCCGAAGTTTTTGTGAAGCTTGTCGGCGACGTCCTTTACAAACGCCTCACCGGAGTTCATTATAACATCTGCTTCCACCGCAAGCGATATCCCGAACGCAAGCAGAACAACTCCCAGCACCACCATTCCCAGCTGCACCGGATAAATGTCCGACGGCACTATAGAAAAGCACCACATTCCGAGATCCGTGAACCAGCCGAAAACAAATGACAGCGGTATTTGCAGCAGCTGTATCGGCTTAAAATTCCTGCGTAGTATAATTATTTGTCCGAAAATAAGAACGCAGTTCCAGATTATCAGCCATGTGCCCATTGAAAGAAAATCAAAACGTATGCTGACAATGTTTGCGACGGAGGATATAGGGGAAACGCCCAGCTCGCCGCGCTTTGCCGCCGCTACGCCAAAAGCGCTGAACAGCAAGCCGACGATAAGCAGTATGTACCTTTTTGCAAGCTCTTTTTTCGCCATTTGTCCTCCGTTCAAAGCGGCTTGATCTGCGTAAGATCGAATGGCGTTTCCTGATATACGCAGAAATTGAGCCAGTTTGAATACATAAGGCTTGCATGACCGCGCCATGAGAACATCGGCGTCAGCTTGGGATTGTCGTTCGGGAAATAATTATACGGAACGTCTATCGGCAGGCCCTTTTCGACGTCGCGCATATATTCTTCCTTAAGAGTGTTGCGGTCGTATTCTCCGTGTCCGGTTATGAATATCTGGCGGTTGCTCCTGTCGGCGATGATATACGCGCCCGCTATGTCGGAATATGCCAACAGCGCAAGGTCGGGATGGCGCTCTATCTCGTTCATATCTACCTCCGTATAGCGCGAATGCGGCACCATGAACACATCGTCAAAGCCTTTCAGCAGCGGATGATTTATCGCGTTTATCTTATGAGGGAAAACGCCGAACAGCTTTTTGTTGAGCACGTGCTTTTGTATGCCGTAATGGTAATACAGTCCGGCAAACGCCGCCCAGCAGATATGCACGGTATTAAAGGCGTGGCTCTTGCTCCATTCCATAATGTCGCAAAGCTCTTTCCAGTAATGTACCGACTCGAAATTCAGCAGCTCCACCGGCGCTCCGGTGATTATCAGCGCGTCAAAATACTGCTCCTTTATCTCGTTGAAAGTGGTGTAGAAATTTATAAGATGCTCCTGCGAGGTGTTCTTGGGATTGTGCGTTTCGGTCTTTACCAAGGTTATATCCACTTGCAGCGGCGTATTACTGAGCAGCCTGAGCAGCTGAGTTTCGGTAACTATTTTGGTAGGCATAAGGTTTACTATCGCCACCTTGAGCGGACGTATATCCTGCCTTGACGCCTTTTCGTCTGCCATAACAAATATATTCTCGCTCACCAGCGTGCTGAACGCCGGAAGATTATTAGGTATATTTATTGGCATTTTTATTCTCCCTTTCTTTTATTACCCGCGATTTAAGGAATCTATTATATCGATTATTCCGGCAAGGTCTTCGGCGCGTGCAAAAACACGGCTTTCCGTCTGCGGGTCGATATCTTTTATATCTTTTATATAAACGCACCGTATACCGGACGCGAGCGCGGCTTTTACGCCGTTTTCGCTGTCCTCGACTATTATAAGCTCCTGCTTTGAGCAGCCGGAAAGCGCCAATGCTTTAAGGAATATTTCCGGATCCGGCTTCCCGTTTACTATCTCGTCGCCGCCTACAATACCGTCAAAGCTGTCATAGATACCCACGCGCTTCAGTTTATTTACCGAGGATTCGTGATATGATGAGGTAGCGACCAGCGACTTTATCCCATTTTTATGAAGATATTCCGACAGCTCGAAAAAGCCTTTTTTCACCGCTAATCCGTGTTCCTGTATGTACTCACGGACAAACCGCCTTGACTCTTCCCAGTATTTATGAAACGGGAAATCCGCTCCCATATGCTCTGTGAACAGCTTTTCCATGGAGTTATAATTCAGCCCTATCGACATTATCGGTAAGGTGAGGTCCATGTCGAGCTTGTATGTATCTATCACCTTTTGCCAAGCGATAAGGGCGACCGTTTCGCTGTCAAGCAGCGTCCCGTCCATATCAAAAATAACGCATTTTATCATTTGCTTACAGCGATTTTCACACTATAGCCGTCCATATGAACAGGCGCGGACAGGTCTGCCCTTTCTCCGGTAAGGATATCGGTAAATTCCCCTGCCATTCCTATATTCATATCGAACGGATTTTCGTCGATATTAAGCAGCAGCACGACCGTTTCTCCGTCGGCGTCGCGGCGGAAAGAATACTGCCGGTTGGTAAGCTGAAGATTTTTGAAGCTGCCGTGGGCTAACGCCTTGCTGCTGCTCCTAAGGCCGCACAGCTTTTTTATAAGAGCTGTAAGATCGCACAGCCCGTTGTTTTTGAACGACTGTTCGTCCCACGCCGCGCGCAGAGCGTCATCGCCGTGGTGCTTATCCCCCTCTATGCCGTATTCGCTGCCGTAATAAACTCCCGGTATTCCCGGCATGGTGAACAGCAGCGGGTATATCAGCGGGATATGAGCTTTATTTTTAAGCATGGTGGCTATTCTTGAAACGTCGTGGTTATCCACGAACGAGTACAGCAGCTTTCCGGTGTAAAGGCACCAGTTTTCCGCGCCGAACTGACGGTTCAGCGAATGAGCTATCTCAAACATGTTCATATCGTTAAAGCTTGAGAACAGTCCCTTATAACACTCGTAATTGGTAACGCTGTCCAGCATTTCGTTGTTCATCCATTTATTGTAATCGCCGTGGAGCGTTTCGCCCATCAGCCAGAAATCTTCTTTCAGCCATTTGCAGTGACCGCGCAGCTCTTTAAGGAAATTAAGGTCCAGACAGTACGCAACATCAAGCCGCAGTCCGTCGATGTCAAATTCCTTTACCCAGCCGGTAATGCACTGTTTTATGTATTCCTTTACGGCGGGATTATAAAGGTTCAGCTTTACCAGCTCGTAATGACCTTCCCACCCCTCGTAATAAAAGCCGTCGTTGTAGCAGGAATTTCCGTCGTGTACATGGAACCAATCGCGGTAGTCCCAATTTCCGTTCCTGAGCTCCTTGAATTTTTCAAAATCGCGTCCGACGTGATTGAATACGCCGTCCAGCACTACCTTTATACCGTTTTCATGGAGCTTGCGGCAAAGGCGGGCAAAATCCTCGTTTGTGCCCAGCCTGTTGTCTATCGTCGTATAATCCACGGTATCGTAACCGTGCGCCACCGACTGGAATACCGGTCCGAAATATATAGTATTAAAGCCCATAGACTTGATATGCCCGATATTGTTTTCGATAACGGTAAGCCTGTTTTCAGGCTCTTTATACTCGTTTTGCTTTTCGCAGCCGCAGTACCCTAACGGATAAATGTGATATACACACGCATTTTCAAACCACATAGATATGTTCCCCTTTTTGTTCTATACAAATTTACATTTTATTATAACTCTTTACGGCGATTTTGTCAAATTAAAACGTGATTTTTTCGGCGGTACGGCAAATCGGCGCGTTTTATCGGCGGCGGTTCGATTTTTACGACGGAAAAAATTTTCTTAAAAAGCCGATAAAATTAGGGCAGACAATATCCAAAAATTATTTTTAGTCAAATTGCATAAAAATTCGAGCAAATTTTCTATACTTGATTTTCGTGTTTTTTTTAACAAACTGATGATTAGGTATAGATTTTTTTCTTGGTTTATGTTAAAATTATAATATCAATCAGCGGCAGAGTAATATGTCGGTTTCTTCCGAAAATACCCTGTCCCGACCATTAGGCAACCCCACGGGTTCACCGAGAAAACCCGCCGTATTATTGCGGTCGGGCCTCATAATACGAGGTTTGCCGACTATAATCGGCGGATATTTTCTGCTGTGATTGTATATCTATACCTGTAGAGGTTATTTTTAAGGAGGCTGAACAATGGCTTTTAAGAAAAGCGTTGTCGCTTTTTCCCAGACGCCTGAGCAGGAGCAGAAGCTCATGGAAGTTATCAACAAGGAAAAAGGACACAAGGGTGCCCTGATGCCTATTTTGCAGCAGGCACAGGAAATTTACGGTTATCTGCCTATTGAAGTGCAAACGATAATCGCGGAGGAAATGGGCATTTCCCTGGAAAAGGTTTACGGTGTAGTAACTTTCTACGCTCAGTTCTCACTGAATCCCAAGGGCAAATACAAAATTTCCGTCTGTCTCGGTACCGCTTGCTACGTCAAGGGCTCCGGAGATGTTTACAACAAGCTCCAGGAACTGCTCAACATTAAAGGCGGCGAGCTTACGCCGGACGGTAAATTCTCGCTTGAGGCGTGCAGATGTATCGGCGCATGCGGACTTGCTCCCGTTATGACGATAAACGACGACGTTTACGGCAGACTCACCGTTGACGAAGTCGGCGATATACTCGCAAAGTACAACGACTGACGGACGGTTTGACATTTTCAAGGTAAACCGAATTTATCAAAAATACAATTTGAAAGGAATTTGATTTATGATGACTGTAGCAGAGCTTGACGCAATCAAAGCAAAATTGCATAGTCAGATGATGCTCCGCAAGGGATCCGAAACCGGCGAGGGTACATACCGCAAGCACGTTCTTGTGTGCGGAGGTACCGGATGTACTTCCTCCGGCAGTATGGGCATTATTAATAAGCTGAATGAAGAATTAAAGAAAAACGGCATTGAGAACGAGGTAAAGGTCATAAAGACCGGCTGCTTCGGTCTGTGCGCGCTCGGTCCTATAATGATAGTATATCCCGAAGGTTCTTTCTACTCGATGGTAAAGGAAGAAAACATACCCGAGATAGTTTCCGAGCATCTGGTAAAGGGAAATGTAGTTGAAAGACTTCTTTACTCCGAGACCGTTACCGACAGCGGTATAAAATCTCTGAACGAAACCAATTTCTATAAAAAGCAGCACCGTGTCGCACTCAGAAACTGCGGCGTTATCAGCCCCGAGAACATAGAAGAGTATATCGCTCTCGACGGTTATCAGGCGCTGGCTAAGGTGCTCACTCAGATGACTCCCGAGGACGTTATCCAGACTATACTGGATTCCGGACTGAGAGGACGCGGCGGCGGCGGATTCCCCACCGGCAAAAAATGGCAGCTTGCAAGAAATCTTGTCAAGGACGCCGATCAGAAATATGTATGCTGCAACGCCGACGAAGGCGACCCCGGCGCATTCATGGACCGTTCGGTGCTTGAGGGCGACCCTCATGTAGTTATCGAGGCTATGGCTATCGCCGGATACGCTATCGGCGCAACTCAGGGTTATATTTACGTTCGTGCGGAGTATCCTATAGCCGTTGAACGTCTGCGTATCGCGATAGGACAGGCAAGAGAATACGGACTGCTCGGCGACAACATTTTAGGGACCGGCTTCAAATTCAACCTTGACCTTCGTCTTGGCGCGGGCGCGTTCGTATGCGGCGAGGAAACCGCGCTGATGACCTCTATCGAGGGCAACAGAGGCGAGCCGAGACCCCGTCCTCCTTTCCCTGCCGAAAGCGGTCTTTTCCAGAAGCCTACTATTCTGAACAACGTTGAAACTTATGCAAACGTTCCTCAGATAATACTCAACGGTGCGAACTGGTTCGCGTCGATGGGTACCGAAAAATCCAAGGGCACCAAGGTATTCGCTCTCGGCGGAAAGATCCACAATACCGGTCTGGTAGAGATACCGATGGGTACTACACTGCGTGAAGTTATTTACGAAATAGGCGGCGGTATTCCTAACGGAAAAGAATTTAAGGCGGCTCAGACCGGCGGACCTTCCGGCGGCTGCATACCCGCAGAGCATCTCGATATCCCGATAGACTATGACAACCTTATCTCCATCGGCTCAATGATGGGTTCGGGCGGACTTATAGTTATGGACGAGAACAACTGTATGGTGGATATCGCAAAGTTCTTCCTTGAATTTACCGTTGATGAATCCTGCGGAAAATGTACTCCCTGCCGTATAGGTACTAAGAGACTTTATGAGATGCTGGAGAAGATAACCTCCGGAAATGCAACGCTTGAAGACCTTGATAAGATGGAAAAGCTTTGCTACTACATAAAGAACAACTCTCTGTGCGGTCTGGGACAGACGGCGCCCAACCCGGTGCTTTCTACTCTGCGCTACTTCAAGGACGAGTATCTTGCTCACGTTGTTGACAAGAAATGTCCCGCAGGCGTTTGCCAGGATCTGCTTACTTACAAGATCGTTGCGGATAAGTGCAAGGGCTGCACCGCCTGCGCAAGAAAATGTCCTGTCGGCGCTATTTCCGGCACTGTTAAAGAGCCTCACAGCATTGACACCACCAAGTGCATCAAGTGCGGCGCTTGCATGGCGACATGTAAGTTTGGCGCTATCGTAAAGGAATAAAACGTATCAGTGAAAGGAATAGATCATACTATGGTTAATATTAAAATTAACGGCATAGAATATTCTGTCGAAGAAGGAACGACGATACTTGAGGCTTGCCGCCAGAACGGTATCCGTATCCCTACCCTTTGTTGGCTCAAGGATATCAATGCTATCGGCGCCTGCCGTATCTGTGTAGTTGAGATGAGCGGCGCGCGCAGCCTTACCGCCGCTTGCGTATATCCGTTATCCAAGTTTGACGAGGGCAAGAATATTCTTACTCACTCCCCCGCAGTTCTCGAAAGCAGAAAAATGACCTTACAGCTTTTGCTGTCTAATCACAACATGGACTGCCTTGCCTGCGCAAGAAGCGGAAACTGCGAATTACAGGCTCTTTGTAAAGAGCTCGGCGTAGACGATTCCTCTTATTTTGAGGGAGCAAAGAACGAGTTCGACATCGACACCAGCTCCAAGCACATGTACCGTGACGACAACAAGTGCATCAACTGCCGCCGCTGCGTAGCTGCTTGTGAAAAATATCAGGGCATAGGCGTTATCGGCGCTAACGAGCGTGGTTTCAAGACCGAGATAAGCTGTGCTTTCGGAATGGACCTTGCAAATACCGCATGCGTATCCTGCGGACAGTGCATAACCGCATGTCCTACCGGCGCGCTTTCCGAGAAGGACGACACCGATAAGGTATGGGAAGCGCTCGCAGACCCCGAAAAGGTGGTAGTTGTACAGACCGCTCCCGCAGTAAGAGCGTCTCTCGGCGAGGCTTTCGGTTATCCGATGGGTACACACGTTGAGGGCAAGCTCGCCGCGTCGCTCAGAAGACTCGGTTTCAACGCTGTATTTGACACCGATTTCGGCGCAGACCTTACCATCATGGAAGAGGCAAATGAGTTTATCGACAGAGTAAAGAACGGCGGCGTTCTCCCGATGATAACCTCCTGCTCGCCCGGCTGGATACGCTATTGTGAAGCGTACTTCCCCGAATTCCTGCCTAACCTCTCAAGCTGCAAATCTCCGCAGCAGATGGCGGGCGCTATAATCAAGACTTACTGGGCAAAGAAGAACAATATCGACCCGAAGAATATCGTTTCGGTATCGGTAATGCCCTGCACCGCAAAAAAATTTGAGATAGGCCGTGAGGATCAGTCCGCGGCAGGCGTTCCCGATGTTGATATTTCCATCACCACCAGAGAGCTTGTTAAGATGATAAACAAGGCCGGATTACGCTTTAACGACCTTCCCGACGAGAAGTTTGATTCTCCGCTCAGTGAAGGTTCGGGCGCAGCAATAATATTCGGTGCGACCGGCGGCGTTATGGAAGCCGCTCTTAGGACCGCAGTATGGAAGCTCACCGGCGAAGCTCCCGACAGCCCCGTTGAATTTAACGAGGTAAGAGGCGTAGAAGGCATCAAGTTTGCCGAATACAATGTAGGCGGCACCGCTGTTAAGGTTGCGGTAGTTTCCGGTCTTGCAAACGCTAAGAAGCTGCTCACCCAGGTAAAGAACGGTGAGGTTGATGTTCAGTTCATCGAAGTGATGGCTTGTCCCGGCGGCTGTGTAAACGGCGGCGGACAAGTTATTCAGCCCGCGGAGGTTCGCAACTTCGTTGATATTCGTGCCGAGCGTGCAAAGGCGCTTTATTCGCTGGATAGCGCACGTGCGGTGAGAAAATCTCATGAAAGCCCCGACATCAAGGAAGTATATGAAAACTTCCTCGGTGAACCCGGCAGCCATATCGCTCATGAAGTGCTCCACACCAGCTACAAACCCAGCAGCTTGAGCAAGTAACCAAACAAAAATAAAGGGAACGGTTTTCCGTTCCCTTTCAGGCTGTAGAAAAAGTGTTCAAAAGCCGGAAGGAAAGAGGAGTATGAGGGGAAAACCATCAGGGTTTTCACCCTCATTAGCGATAAGTGCCGCTCGCAGAGCGGCAAAAATGAGCAAGTATGTTGACACATACTTGCTCATTTTTTGGTCAGCTTGGCGAAAAACCCGACCGCAGGGAGGTTTTTCGACAAGCTGAAAGGGAACGGTTTTCCGTTCCCTTTATTTTTATGCAATAAGCTTATCAGAATATCAATGTTCCTTTACTGTAGAAGTGGTGTACCAGGAAATCTATATGTTCTTCACCGTCCATACTTGTACGCTTTGAATAAAAATCATCCAGCTTAAAGCCGCCGTCAGCTTCTTTTTCCAACGTGATATAATAATAGCTTTGGTACTTATTATCTCCCTCGGTAAAGCTGTATAACATTTTTATATCTATCTTATCGTCGGTCTCGTTATATTCCTTTACAGAAAATTTAGCGTAATTATCACTTAAGGGCAATGCTCCGCCGGTGTCCGGACATTGTCTGTATACCGCGCCGTCCTGCTCCCAGCTGTAAAAATGCGGATCGTCCGGGTTTTCGACACCCAAAGCGTTGTTTATAAATTTGTCGGTAAAGTATTTCGACATCTCATTTTGCAGCTTTTCTTTTGTGTTTACGGCAGAGCCCGTGTATTTGATAAAAGAACCGGGATAGGAGTGCGTTTCCGGATCCTCGTCGCATATTTTTATAAGCTCTTCGGGAAGCTCGTCTTCTGTAAGCGTTACCCGCTCAAATTCATACTCCGTACCCTTGAACATCTCCGGCACGTCTTTTATTTCAAAATTACGGTTAAAAAATACATACGCCGGTTTTGTATAATCTTCGTACAAAGTGGTGATGACCTGCTTTTGCTCGTCGGTAAGCTCGATGGATTCCAAGGTGTCGTCGTTAGGATCCGGTGGAACCGTATCGGGATCAATGAGCTTAACACATTCGTAAACAGTACTATCGGTAATATGAGAATCGTAAACGACCGTTCCTATCGTTATAGCAAAATCACCGTTCAATCCGAATGTGACCTTTGAAGGCAGATTTACGCCGTTGATATAAAAGCTCATGGTGTATGTGGTGCTGTCAAAATCCTTTTCCTGATTCTGATAGCCGTACTTCTCACATCTGTTTTCCACACTGCTGCTCAATTCATAGTTGTTAAAAAGAGCGTTCCATACATTCATAACATCGTCGGACGACATTGAAAATTTTGAAACGGTACTGCCGTCATCCTTTTCCACATCTTCCAAAACCGTATAGCTATTAGCAACTCCCTCGAAAAGGTCACTCACGGTGTGAGAATCGTTATTGATATTTATATACGCATAATAGTTATTATCTCCTTCAAATTTTGCTGCAAACGCGAAATTAGACGACATTCCGTCTATAAGGTAAAGGTCGACGTTTTTCGTTACCGGGGCTTTGGTATCCGGGTCTATCCCGTCTGCCTCGGCGTTTATATATGCACCATAATCGTCTTTAATGATAGAAGCATCTATAGGAACTGTCGTACCGACGTATTCTCTTGTTTCAAATCTGCTTGTATATATCACGGGAAAATAGTCCGGCAATACCGCGTCAGCCCCGTATTCCGCCGTATCCGAAACCGGAAAATACTCGGTGACGCTGTTGAAAGTGGTTATGTTTTCCTCGGGTTTTGTACCGGATGAGTCGTTGCTGTACACAAGCTCGGCGGGATAAGAGGAGTCGGTCACTAGTAACGTGCTGCTTTCTTCACTATCGGTCGTATGCTCGCTGCTTGTATCGGTATACACGACCGGTCTGCCGGACAGCAGCGAATTTATCGCGAACGCGCCGCCTACTACTAACGCAAGACATGCCGCTATCGACACTATTCTTATCATCAGCTTATTGTTATTCTTTTTGCCGCAGATTGGCGCCGCTTCGTATATAAATTCATCGCTTATATCGCCGAAAACATCTAAAAATTGTTTGTTAGTCATACGTTTATACCCTCCTTTTCTAAAAATTCGCGCAGTTCATTTCTAAGGCGTAATAATGTCATTTTGACTTTGCTTTGACTTATGTTGTTTTCGTTTGCAATATCCTTTATCGGTGAAAAATACCAGTAGCGCTGTATAAAAATTTTTCTTTTTTCCTTGCTGAGAGAGATCAGAAAGCGGTTAAGGCAATCCCTCAGGACAAAGGAATCGAACGGTTCCGCACTGCCGGATACCGTGTTTTCCAGCTCGTCCAGCGACGCGGTAAGCTCGCTGCCTCCACGCTTTAAGGCGGTGTTCTTTTCATACCTGTCCAAAGACAGATTGCGGGTTATCTTGCCGAGATAGACAGACAGTCTTTCCGGGCGTTTGGGAGGAATGGTATGCCACGCTTTAAGATACGTATCATTTTCACATTCTTCCGCGTCGGAATTAGATTTTAAGATATTGTACGCTATGTAGTGGCAGTACCTGCCATATTTGCTTTTGGTTTCGGATATTGCTGATTCGGAACGCTGAAAATACAGTTCAATTATCTGTTGATCCTCCATTTGGACTCCCCCTTTTTTCTAATATATTCGAAGCTTCGCACAGATCGATGTAGCGTATTATTAAGCTGAAAATCAAAAAAAGAGCTTGTACTGTGTGAATGTATTACTGTTGTAGATCTGTGCGAGCCGCTCCGGTAAGGTCCTTACATAAATATAGACGGAAAAAAACATGTTTTGGTCACAAAAAAGGGGTGCGTTTTGCACCCCCTGATATATTTATTTTTCTTACGCTTTTCCTACCGAACCGAAAAGCTCCATCTTTTCCTTAACGGTAGCCTTGATAGCCTCGAATCCGGGAGCGAGCAGCTTTCTCGGGTCAAAGCCCTTGCCCTGCTGATCCTTGCCTTCTTCTATGTACTTTCTGGTTGCAGCCTGGAAAGAGAGCTGACACTCGGTATTGACGTTTATCTTAGCAACGCCGAGAGAGATAGCTTTCTTTATCATATCCTCGGGGATAC
Source organism: uncultured Ruminiclostridium sp. (assembly GCA_947624435.1). GTDB lineage: Bacteria > Bacillota > Clostridia > Oscillospirales > Ruminococcaceae > Ruminiclostridium_E. The sequence continues at coordinate 7,199 of CANQKE010000023.1, read as the reverse complement.
CGGTGCCGCCGTGGAGTACCAAAGGCATATCCCCTACCTTTTCCTTAACTGCCGCAAGCGTTTCAAAGGAAAGACCGGGCCAGTTTTCGGGATATTTGCCGTGGATATTGCCGATACCTGCCGCCAGCATGGTAACGCCGAGGTCTGCGATCATCTTGCACTCTTCGGGATCTGCACACTCGCCCGAGCCGATAACGCCGTCCTCTTCGCCGCCGATAGCGCCGACCTCTGCTTCAAGAGAAAGGCCGAGAATATCACATGCGTGTACGAGCGCGGTGGTCTTTTCTATATTCTCCTCGATGGGATAATGGGAACCGTCAAACATGATGGAGGAAAATCCGGCGTTGATGCACGCCTTTGCTCCCTCAAACGTGCCATGGTCAAGATGAAGCGCTACCGGAACGGTGATACCGAGCTCTTCTATCATGCCCTTTACCATGCCTACAACGGTCTTATAGCCGCACATGTATTTTCCCGCGCCCTCGGACACACCGAGAATTACCGGTGACTGAAGCTCCTGCGCGGTAAGCAGAATAGCCTTTGTCCATTCAAGATTGTTGATATTGAACTGGCCGACAGCGTATTTTCCCTCGCGTGCCTTGTTCAACATTTCTTTAGCTGAAACTAACATCTTTTTCTCCTTTGATTTTTATTTGCCGTAACCGACTTTTAATAAATTAAGTATACCATAAATCGGCAGGACTGTCAAGTAACTTTATTTGACCGAATAAAGTTTGAGCGCGGTGTTGACCGTCTGGGTAACTGCTAAACCGTCCTCGTTTTCATCGGCGGTAAGCAATGTCGTAATATTCTCGTACTCAAACTCGTTTATAAACTCGTTTCTTATAAGGTCGTAAACGGTAGCCTTTGAGCTTATGGTAAACAGCAGACTTGCGCCGCTGCCGTCCGATAAAGAGGAGACCGACAGGTTGCTGCTTATCGGGGAATCGGAGCAAACCAGATACCTTACTGACGATATATCAAAACCGACCTGCTCCAGCTCGTCTCTCAGCGTAATGCCCTCCGGCAGCATATTGACAAGCTGAGTTATCTCGTCATAGGTAAGCTCGCCGCTTAACGTCGGGAAAGCCAGATGCTCCAGCGTGAGGCTTTTTCCCAAGGTATTGCAGGGCATTTCCTCCCCGGCAGTATCGGTATCGTCGGGTGCGAGATCATCGGAAAGCGCTTTCAGCCTTGAAGAAAGCGAAGAGATAAGCTGCGTATCGCCATCTAAAGACATTCCCGCAATGCAGGCGGACTGAATTATCACGGAAGCGACGGCGTAACGAAACTCGTTCTTGCGTTTTTGCGTCTGGGACTGCCAGTTATACATGCAATCGGTAAGATTGTCAAAGCATTTAAGCGCGCCCTTTGAGCCGTCCGCTCCGTAATAGCTGTCTATAACGCGCTCAAGCAGCTCGTAATAAGACTTGCCCTTTACCGTCGCACTGCCCGCTGCTTTTATAACGGCAAGATATTCCTCCCGCTGTGACTGCAGCGCCGCAAGCTGTGCGTCATCGGTGCAGTTATCAATGCTCTGCTCCGTTTTATATAACTCCGTCAGGTAATTTGCCGCTCTGCGCGAAGCCGCCCACAGCGCCTGTAAATCGGACATGAACGACACAAGCTGAGCCCTGTCCTTGTTTATATGCTCTCCGGTCTGGGATAAATGCCCTGCGGAAATGCACTGTTCGGACTGCCTTAATATAGGCTCGATATAGGCGTTGCGCTCTGCGGCGGCGATATAGCTTTGATAAGTATCATCAGCATCCGACTGACCGTTCATAATATCCGATAAAGATGAACTATCGGATAAAGAATCCGAGATAATCTCAAGCAGCGGCTGTAGAGAATCGTAATTGCCGGAAAAGCCTTCCGCATTCGTCGGCGATTTGTCAAAGCTGTAATAAAGCGGAACAGCCGCGGCAAAGCCGCTTTTCCCCCATCTGTCGCTGACGCTGCCGGTCCTGAGCGCCGCGGAGCCGACAAGCTCGGTCTTTTCTCCGGTATCGGGAATTTCTATCTGAACAGTCACGGAATCGTCCTTTGACGTTATCGAAGTTATATCCGCATTGGTAAAATCTCCGGTAAAGGCAAGTCCCGATCTGCTTACGGAATTGAAAGTGCCGTTCAGCGCGTCAAGCTCCAACTCGGCGCTGATAGTGTCGTCCCCTCGCGAAACGGAGAGTATGCTTACTCTGACGTCGGTCTCTCCCACATTCGCCGTAAAATCAACGGAAGTAGGGATATTAAGCGCCGACGGCGACAGCGAAAATCCCAGTCCGGACACGATATCCGGTATATCTTCGGTATTGACGCCATTAACTTCCAGCGTGACCTCCGCCTGAGATTGCGAAACACGCCTGAGCTCTACGACCGAAACGCCGCTTTGCGAAACGGTGAGCATTTCGGGCAGAAGCTCGTCGTTGAACTGACAATCCTGTAGGTTTATCGTAAAGGAGACCCGATTGCCGGTAGTTTTAAGTGTGTCGGCGGAAAAATACGCCGCCGGAGAGATAACTCTTATTGTGGTAAAAACGTCCTGACAGGAATCTGTCACCGCGGAACCTTTCACGGTTATCTTTCCGTTTTTAACGTAATCGGAATTTATATTGCTAAGCGTAAAAGAAATGGTGTTGTCTCCGATACGCTCGAAATTGTTTATACTGCTACCTGCAAAGCTGCCGGATAAAACTATATCCTGCTTGGTTATCTCTTCTGAAAATGTACTGTTATCCAGTGTAAGGCGTATGCTTACCGGGGCTGAACCGCTGGTTATCTGTGAAACGTCGGAAACGAGCGCGTAGGTGGGATATCTCACCGTAACTCCGGCGCAGAGATACTTGTTCGCGGCGCTGCACTTTCTGTCAAAAATAAGGATATAATCAGACGGGCGGTTAGTATCGAAATCCTTGTCGGTAAACTCCACCGTCACCGAACGGGGAGAATTGCGGGTAACGTTAGTCGGCGTTATATTGCAGACTCTGTATTCGCTTTCGGTCAGCGGTATTCCCTTTTGTGAATCTATCTCCGGAAGAACAGCGTCGTTTATCACGCTGTAGCAGACAACGATATTGTCGGGGGATATTTCTTCGGCAAAATCGGCGTTATCGGAAATAACGTTAAGCGAAAATTCCCCTCTGGAATTATAGACGAGCGTGCTGTCCGAGCGCACGTTCACAAAAAAATCTCCCGGCTGCGGCTGAGCTGTGTCGGGAGAAGAACATCCCGTAAGCATCATAGCAAAGCAGAGAACGTATATCATTAACTTGTAAAAACGTCCGGTATTCAAAAAAACTTCTCCTTTGATAAGCTCAATTAAAAATATTGGTTTCGCCGCCGAAATAATAATTGGAATAATTGTATTTCACGCCGGCAGCAAAGGGTATTTCGTAATAATTGTAAACATCTTTTGCCGTTTCGATCTCGCCCTCTTTTATTTCCGGTGAGATCTCGCGCATTCCGTCGGTGGTTATCGTTATTTCGTCCACGTTGAAAAAGTCGTAGTACACCTCGCCGTTGTTGCCGTCGTCCCATGTGAGGTCGATATGATACCATTCATCGTCCATCTTTATCATGTTCCACATGTGAGAAACGCCTTCGCTTTCCCCTACCACGATAAGATTATCAAGCCCCATTTTCTGGCACATGTATTCAAAGGCGCGGGAATAGGATTCGCAAACGCCCTCGCCGTTTACCAGCACGCCGAATGCCTCATATATATCCGAGTTGTCCTCATCGTCATCGCAATACACGGCGTTTTCAAGTATATCCGTGTGTACCTCGGAAAGATAATCCATAAGCGAAACGCTTCCGTCCGCCTTGGCGAATATCTCTTCCGCCTTTTGCTCGCACTTTGACCTGTAAAAATCGCACTCGTTTTTATCGTAAAGATAAGAAAGGTGCGCCTGAGTAACGTTTTCCTTAGTGCCGCTTTTTATATTCGGAAGACTGGGTATCTGGAAAAGCATAGGATTATCGTAATTCACACAGAACAGTATTTTAGTCAGCTGCGAATAGCTTATCCCAAGATTTCCGATATCGACGACGCTTTCAAAATTCGATACCGCGTCGTATAGTTTTTCATAAACATACTGCTCTGAATTGGTAAGAGAATTATAGCCGTATGCGTACTTGTACGATTCGGTGTTCTTAAAGATAACATAAGAGCCAAAAAGCACGTCCGACAGCCTGCCGTTATCCTCCGCGCGAACGCATATAAAAGTATTTTCGTTTATCGGTATGCCGGACATAGGGTCGTATTTTAAGCTGTTTATATCCGGCAAAGAGCCGTCAACGGTATAATAAAGGTCGTATTTGCTGCTCAGCATAAGCGTCTGCGGCTTGCTGTAATAGCCTGAGGAAATGTTTGCGGTAACGTCGCAGACAAAATCCGACCGCACGTTATCCATATCAAAATCCGGATAATACGGCAGCTCGGCGGGTATATCGACCTCTTGCCGCAAAATGTTGTAATCCGCCTTCTCGTGCTGAGATATCTTTATGATATCCGTGCAGGAGGAAGACGCCGGCTGAGAATACGGCAAAAAGAATATTGCTATGACTGTGAATATCAACATCAGCGAACCGAAAGCCGATATCTTCACTATACCCAACTCCTTTGACTGAAAATGCTGCTTATATCAACGCTTTGCTATACGGATATCACTGCCCGCGAATTTAAGGTTTTTCATCGAGATGAGCCGGCTGGCTATCCTGTCCGTGTACCTTGACGCAAGCTCCTCATAGGTAAGATTGGAATTTACTATAGTAGGCCTGCCGTAATTCAGCCGCGTATTGATTATGCTGTAAATGCACGCGGAGTAGAACTGGGACTGAAATTCCGCGCCGAGGTCGTCAAGCACCAGCAGATCACATTCTTTTACGGTAAGCATAGCCTCGCTGTTTTCGTCGTCGTTTCGGTCGAAATGCGCAGATTCTATCTTCCCCAGAAGGTCCGGCGCCGAGCCGTAAACTACCGAATATTCCTTATCTATGACGGACTTTGCTATGGCTAACGACAGATGCGTCTTGCCAAGCCCGGTACCGCCGCTCATGAATATTGATTCGCACGGAATATGGAAATTTGCCGCGTATTTTTCGCAATAACGGAAATTTTGCTCCATTATATCCCTGGGAGAAAGTCCTCCCAGCGCCGGCGATTTTACGTCGCTGTAATATTTGATATCAAAGCTCTCAAAGCTCGCAAGCCCTATAGGGATACTCTTGCTAAGCTCTTTTGCGGCGATCTGACGGAGAACGGTATGAAAGCACTCGCAGCGTCTGTCCTCTAAAACGCCGCTGTCATGACACTTTTCACAGGTGTATATTTTATCGAGATAATCCGCGGGATAGCCGTTTTCTTTAAGCAAGGCGGAAAGTCTGTCCTGGTCGGCAAGATTTTCATCTTTGAGCTTTTCTATCTGCTGCGCGGCATTATCGTCATGCGCAAGTATTATCTTCGCAAGCTTGTCGATAGTACCGGCGAGCCCGTTTATAAGCCTGCCCGCCTCCGGTATCTTATCGGATACTTCTTTCTCGCGGCGGCTTTCTTCCCGCTGGTTTTCATATCGCCGCTGCTCCATTATCTGCTCGGCTTGTTCGTAATAGGCGGACGGATATCCCATCTTCAATCTCCTTTTTTGTATTCTTCAAGTATCTGCCTGTCTAAATCGGACAAATCAAGGGAGGAATTATCCTGCGGCGCTTTACCGCTGTGTTCTTTGCTTGCCTGCTCCGGCGCGGATATTCCTTTTTCGTGCCAGTTTTCCAGTATCTTGCTGATATACGGGAACGAGCACTTGCCCTTTGAATTTACGTTTATATCATACGCGATCTTTATCATTTCCGGTGAAAATCCCCAGACGTTTATCCAGGTATCGGAAAATTCCTTTTCTTTCTGCGACATGGCACGGTTTATTCCGAAAAGGGATTTTACGGTATTTTCGGCGCTGTGAGCGGACTGGAGCCTGCACACATATTCTTCCGCGGCGGAAAGAGTGACAACTTCCTTTTCCACCCAGTCCGCGGCGACGGTCTTCATATACGCGGGAGAAGTCCTGCCTACAGAAAAGCAATAATCCACCAGCATCAGCGCGACCTCCGCCGGCATTCCTATCTCGTCGGTTATCGTGACCAAGGCGTTCTGCTCGGCGTGCCTAAGCGGTCTGCCGTACATCTTTTCACAAACCTTGAAAAGATGATCTATCTTATCATCGCCTCTTATTGTATCGGCTATCTGCTTTGGAGAAAACTCCGGAGGGCGCAAAGCGGCGGAACGCACCGCGGCAAGCTGTACGGCGTTATCGGTTTTAGGCAAGGCGGCTTGTTCACAACCGGCGGTTTTCTGAACATTTACAGCCGTAGCGGGAACATAGCCGTCATCTGCGCTTTGCAGCAAGCCCTGTTGTTCCCAGAAGATAAGCGCGTCGGAAACGTCCTCGTCCTTCATGCACAGCGCCTCGGCCGCTTGTGAAAGCCCGATATCCTCGCCGCTGTGACGCAGAAAATACAGCAGCACCTTTACAGAGCTCCCGCCGGCTATTTTTATGTATTTATCAACAACATCCGAAGGCACCGCAAACACGCTGCCCCAGCCTCCGAGATTTATCTTGTATCCCATTTTTTCACCGTCTTATGCGAAAATTTACAGTTATATTTATTTTAACACATATCGCGGCGTATGTCAATATCGCACATGCGGCGAAAGCGGGAAATGAAAAGCGCTTTACCGCTGCATATACAACGATAAAGCGCTTAATTTGTTTATTTTAAGGTTTTTGGCGACCTCAAACATTTCGGGCGAAAACAAATAGTCTTGTCTTCGTCAAGCTCGGTTAGTGTTCTGTACCGGCCATTTCTCTCAATTCATTGACAGCTTTCTGAACTTCTTCCATTGTTTTGCAATTTGAAAATTTGTCGGCTATCAATGTGATTATTACTTCCATTTGCTTATCGGTCATAACTTCTTCCATGTGTTTCTCCTTTCCCGTATCGGGTCGTGATCGTAATTGTACCGCTTTTCATTTTCAATTATACCATTTCCCCGCCGGATTGTCAACCCTTATGAAATAGATCGAAAATCAGGTCAACATAACGCTTTTGACAGGCAATTTCCTTATCCGCTGAGAGCAGCCGTACATGGCAATTTCATAAGTGAGGATAAACAGGACTAATGTGATCGCACACGCCTTAAAATC
>CANQKE010000022.1 GCA_947624435.1 uncultured Ruminiclostridium sp. | reverse complement strand
CGCGGGAAGATACACGGTCTTATCGGGCGAAACGGCAGCGGCAAGACTATGCTTATGAAGTGCATATGCGGCTTTGTCCACCCCACCGCCGGAGAGGTCACGGTAGCGGGAAAGAGGATCGGCAAGGATCGCGATTTTCCCGACAGCATAGGGATAATAATAGAAACGCCGGGGTTTATCCCATACTACAGCGGCTACCGCAATCTGAAGCTGCTTGCCTCGCTGAATAATAAGATAGGCGAAGAGCAGATAAAGGAGAGCATAGTGCGGGTGGGACTTGACCCCGAGTTAAAGTTACCGGTGCGCAAGTACTCGCTGGGCATGCGGCAGCGGTTAGGGTTAGCTCAGGCGATAATGGAAGATCCCGATCTGCTGGTGCTGGACGAGCCGATGAACGGGCTTGATAAAGAGGGCGTGGCGGATATGAGGCAGTACCTGCTGAGCCTTAAGGAGCAGGGCAAAACTATCCTTATCGCCTCGCACACCGCGGAGGACATCGACGTGCTGTGCGATACGGTGAATGAGATGGATAAAGGGGTTATGAGTAAGGTGAAGTGAGGGGATTTTTGGGGCTCCGCCCCAAACCCCGCCGGGGAGCGGGTCGCTCCCCGGACTCCGACGATTTTGGTTTCACTCGAGAGAGAAGCTCTCAATGATTATTCACGAAAAGGATAGTTTACAAACCGTTTTTATAAACATAAACGCTCAAGCCTTTCGCTCGAGCGTTTAATTTATCATTCCACAAGTTCCGGATCAAAATCCTCTATCCACGGCAGTCCCCACTTATTCAGCGCGTCCATGAACGGGTCGGGGTCGAATTCCTCGATATTGAATACCCCGGGCTTTTTCCATTTTCCGGTCATTACCATCATCGCGCCTATCATGGCGGGGACGCCGGTGGTGTAGCTTATCGCCTGGGAGCCTACCTCTCGGTAGCATTCCTGATGGTCACAGATGTTATATACCTTGTAATGCACCGGCTTGCCGTCCTTTTTGCCGATACAGATACAGCCGATATTGGTCTTGCCCTTTGTCCTCGGACCGAGCGACGCGGGGTCGGGAAGTACCGCCTTAAGGAATTGCAAAGGCACTATCTCTCTGCCCTCGTACATTATCGGTTTTATCGAGGTCATGCCGACGTTTTCCAAACACTTTAAGTGAGTGAGATAGCTCTGCCCGAAGGTCATGAAAAACCGTATGCGCTTTATCCCTTTGATATTCAGCGCGAGGGACTCCAGCTCCTCGTGGTGCAAAAGATACATGTCCTTTTTGCCGACCTGCTCAAAATCGTATTCCCGCTTTATTTCCATCGGTTCGGTCTCTACCCATTTTCCGTCCTGGATATAGCTGCCCTTTGCGGATACCTCGCGGATATTTATTTCGGGATTGAAATTCGTAGCGAACGGATAACCGTGGTCGCCGCCGTTGCAGTCGAGTATATCTATATAGTTTATCTCATCGAAGTAATGCTTTTGCGCGTAAGCGCAGAACACGCCGGTAACGCCGGGGTCGAACCCGCTGCCAAGCAATGCGGTTATTCCCGCCTCTTTGAATTTTTCGCGGTACGCCCATTGATATTTATACTCGAATTTTGCGGTGTCCGGATGCTCATAATTCGCGGTATCCACATAATCGGTATGAGTTTTAAGGCACGCCTCCATTATCGTAAGATCCTGATACGGCAGCGCGAGGTTTATCACTATATCCGGCTTTTCCTTTTGGATAAGTGCGGTAAGCTGATCTACACTGTCTGCGTCCACCTGAGCGGTGCTTATCACGGTCTTTGTACCCTTAGCCTCTATCGCGGATCTCAGCGCGTCACACTTTGACAAAGTCCGGCTTGCTATACACAATTCGCTGAAAATATCGCTGTTTTGCGCGCATTTATGAGCGCATACGCCTGCAACTCCGCCCGCGCCTATAATAAGAGCCTTACCCATATTTACCTCCGTTCACATTCCTTAGCTTGATAATTAATTTACGGCCGTATCAATTTTCCTTTTGGACCGAGCAGGAGACCGCGCCGTAATCGAACGGCGGAACGGTCAGCAGCTTTCCGATTGTTCCACGAAGAACATTCATGCTGCGAAACTCCTTGTATTCATTAAGATCGTATGACCTTGTATGCTTTGACTTGTTGAGGAAAATCACAGCCGCTTCTCCGGTCGAAGCGTCGATACGCGCGAACACGCATTCCTCTCTCGTCACCGTGAGGAATTTAAGCTCCCCCTCGGCAAACGCCGAGCAGGCTTTTCTTATCTTCGACAATTCTTTAGTAAATTCGACCAGCGCAAGATTTTCCTTGCCCCACGGATAGCCGCGCCGATTGAACGGGTCCTTGTAACCCTCCAATCCCGCCTCGTCGCCGTAGTAGATACAGGGTATTCCCGGCAGGAAAAACTGCAACACCATCGCGCATTTCAAAAGCGAAATGCCGTATACATACTGCCAGTCGGCAAGGTACCGCTCCGCCTGCCATTCCCGGTCGTGCCAGCCCACCTCGTCACCCGCAAGCCGGGTGAGTATACGCTCGGTGTCGTGGGTGGAAAGAAAGTTCATCAGTATATCGACGGACGGCTTCGGATAATGCTCCAGTATCGTCATTATCCCGTCCACAAACGGCTGCGGGTCGGAGGATTTTATATAATTTATTATCGCTTCCTTAAACGGGTAGTTCATCACGCTGTCAAGCTGTCCGCCGGTAAGATACCTCCGGCGCACGCCGTAGCTCTCCTTGTTGGAAGCGTCCTCCCATACCTCGCCGTATATTACCTTGTCGTCGCCCTTTGCCTTTACCGCGCGGTTTATGTTGTCGATAAACTCGTCCGGCAGCTCGTCCGCAACGTCTAACCGCCAGCCCGCCGCGCCTTTATCTATCCACCTTTGAAGTATTCCGTCCTTGCCGCAGATATATTCGGTGTAGTCGGGATTATTTTCGTTGACGTTAGGCAGGGTGGTAATTCCCCACCAGGATTCATATTCCTTGGGATAGTTTACAAAACAGTACCAATCGCGGTAGCGGCTGTCGGGGGAACGGTACGCGCCGAAATTCTCCCCGTATCTGCCGAATTTGTTGAAATATTCGCTGTCCGCGCCTGTATGGGAAAATACCCCGTCAAGGATTATCTTTATGCCGTGCGCTTTCGCCTGTTCGCATAGCTCGGTAAAATCCCGCTCACTGCCGAGCAAAGGGTCTATCCTCTCATAGCAGGCGGTGGAATAGCGGTGGTTCTCGTGGGATTCAAAGATAGGATTAAGATATATGCAGGTTACGCCCAGCTGCTCAAGATACGGCAGCTTTTCTTCGATACCTTTAAGGTCGCCGCCGAAATAGTCGTTGTTGCGTATCGTGCCGTTTTCGTCCGGACGGTAATACGGCGTGTCCTCCCAGTTTTCGTGGATAATGCGGTCATCGGGTACATTGTCGTGCGTTTTCCCGCTGCGGCAGAACCTGTCCGGGAATATCTGATACATCACGCCGCCCTTGAGCCAGTCGGGAGTATGCTCGTCCGCGCTGAATACGGTAAGCTGGAACATATCGCCGTCGTCCAGCACCCCGAGGCTCGCCCCGTTGCGCTTTATATATCTGCGGTTCCCGTCGATTATCACAGTGAAATAGTAATAGTGAAGCCCCGCGTTCATCGGGCTGAACTCGCAGGAGAATATATTGCATTCCTCATCTTCTCCCGCGGGGGAAAGCGGAATAAATCTTTCCTTATTTTCCGGACGGAACACCACCAGCGTCGGCTCTGCGGCGTGCCATTCCTTTGAAAAACGCAGGGTGAACCGCGCCGACTGATATTTCCTTATCGCCCCGAACGGCGCTTTATACGTCGGGTCAAAGCTGTCATATATAGGTGCAGACATTTTTTTGAGCGCCCTCTTTTCTGTTTGATAAATCTGCCGCAGGAACGAACGGTCTTGCGGCAGTGTAATATTTGTTTTTATGCGGACTTATTACAGAAGATGCCAGATATCCCTTGCGTAATCGGTGACCGCGCGGTCGGCGGAGAATATGCCCGCGCCGCTTATGTTCATCAGCGACATCTTGTTCCACTTGTTTTTGTCGGTGTATATCTTGCTTGCCTTAGCCTGAGTCTTGCGGTAGCTGTCAAAGTCCGCGAAGCACATATATCTGTCCGCGGTCTTGAGGGAATTTGCCACCTCGGTGAATTCCGCGCCGTTTATGCCGTCGTACATTCTCTGTAATACCGCCTTGATGACGGGATTAGCGTTGTAGTAATCCTCCGCGCGGTAGCCCTTTGCCTTAAGCTCGTTTACCTGCGGGGTGTCCATACCGAAGATGAAGATATTGTCCGCGCCTACCGCAGCGTGTATCTCGACGTTCGCGCCGTCGTAAGTACCCATCGTTACCGCGCCGTTCAACATCAGCTTCATATTGCCGGTGCCGCTTGCCTCTGTTCCGGCAAGGGAGATCTGCTCGGATATCTCGCTGGCGGGCATCAGTATCTCGGACAACGTTACCTTGTAATCCTCAAGGAATACGACCGACAGCTTTTCGCTGAGCTTGGGATCGCGCTTTAATTCCTCTCCTATGCACCAGATCATTTTGATTATCTGCTTTGCCATGTAATAACCGGGCGCCGCCTTTGACGCGAAGATATAGGTCTTAGGCACGAAATCCGCGTCGGGATTGTTCTTAAGATAATTGTAATCCGCGAGTATGTTCATCGCGTTGAGCTGCTGACGCTTGTACTCGTGCAGTCTTTTTACCTGTACGTCGAAAATGCTGTCGGTGTTCAGCTTTGTACCGGTGGTATTGTACACGTACTTTGCGAAACGCTCCTTGTTCTGCTTTTTGATATCGCCCAACTTTTCCAGTACTGCGGTGTCCTTGGCGAATTTCTTGAAGTCCGCGAGCTTTGCCGCGTCTTTCTTGAATCCGTCGCCTATGCACTCGGTCAGAAGATCGGTAAGTCCCTTATTGCTTGCGAGCAGCCAGCGGCGGTATGCGATACCGTTGGTGACGTTCTTGAACGCGTCGGGCGTTACCGAATACTGGTCGGCGAATACGTCCTGCTTGATTATATCGGAATGCAGCTGAGATACGCCGTTTATCGAGTGAGAAGCCGCGCAGCAAAGATTTGCCATGCGCACCTTGTTATTTAAGATGATGGACATTCTCGAAACCTTGTCGCTGTCGCCGGTAAGCTCCCACAGCTTAGCGCAGTAACGGTTATTTATCTCAACGATTATTTGGTATATTCTCGGCAGTATGCGCTTCATAAGATCGGCGTCCCAGGTCTCCAGAGCCTCCGCCATTACGGTATGGTTGGTGTAAGCGAAGGTGTGGGTGATTATATTCCATGCCTTGTCCCACTCATAACCGCAGTCGTCCAGCAATATCCTCATAAGCTCCGGTATCGCTAAAGTCGGGTGGGTGTCGTTTATATGGATAGCCGCTTTCTCATGCAGATTGTCAAGGCTGCCGTATACGTTCATGTGGCGCATAACTATATCGCCGACCGATGCCGCGCTCATGAAATACTGCTGACGCAGACGCAGCGCCTTGCCCTCAAGATGGTTGTCGTTGGGGTAAAGCACCTTGGTAAGCGAATGTGCGATATTATGCGCGCCGAGCGCCTGAGCGTAATTGCCCTGATTGAACATGTTCATATCAAAGGACATGCTCTGCGCCGCCCAAAGTCTGAGCTTTGCAACGCCCTTGCTGTCGTAGCCGGATACATACATATCATAAGGTACGGCGTTTACGGTGGTGTAGTTTATATGGTTTACGCTGTGATAGTTTTCGTCCCACATCTCCTGTATCTCGCCGTCAAAATGTATCTCGATAGACTGGTCGGGGACGGGTACCAGCCATGCTCTTCCGCCGGGGAGCCACTCGTCGGGCAATTCGGTCTGCCAGCCGTCGATGATACGCTGTTTGAATATGCCGTATTCGTAAAGAATGGAATAACCGGTAGCGGGGAACGCACAGGTAGCCATACCGTCAAGATAGCAAGCGGCAAGCCGTCCGAGACCGCCGTTGCCAAGCCCTGCGTCCGGCTCCTCCTCAAATACCTGCTCGCTCTTTACGCCCATCTTCTTGAGCGCCTTTTCGGTAACTTCCTCCATGCCGAGGTTGTAAAGGTTAGTCTTGAGCGATCTGCCCATTAAAAATTCCATGGAAATGTAGTAGACCTGCTTTTTTCCCTTGGAATCGCAGTCGGTCATGAACATATGCCTTTTTTCTTTCAGGTGGTTCACCACTATCTTGGACAAGGCGTTGTATATCTGTGAAAGGGTCGCCTCTTCCGGCGTGGTATTGAAGTCCAGCCGAAGTATCTCGGAAAGTCTGTCATAAAGTTCCTTTTCGGTAAACGGTGATTTCATATAATACTGTCCTCTCTCTTTGTTTTTGTTTGGGTTTTGTCAGTAGTCCTTTCTATTATACAACATTCTTTTCTTATATTCAAGGCTATTTCAATAAATTTGTAAAAAACATTGTCATATTGCACAAATAAGCAGCATGTATTTTGTTTATAATCACATATAAATAAGGTTTGGGCGACCCGTCAAGAGGTTCAGGGATACGGTGGTCGGGCTTGAGCCGATTTTACGGCGAATGAATTTGAGGTGATTTTTGTCACTGAAGGCGCAGGCAGGCTTGCGCCTGTCAAGCCGAAAGGGGCGAAAAGCAGCCAAAGGCATCGTCGTGAGATATCCCTTTTTCTCTTTTCCCCCTCAAATATCAAAAACCTCTTGCATTTTGTCATAAAATATGAGAAAATAGTATAAAGATGATTTTAGAAGGGTGATCGTATGAAAAAATATTGTCTTATATTAGCGGCGGGCGACGGAAAGCGCATGAAGTCCGATAAACCGAAAGCTCTCGCCGAGGTATTGTTCAAGCCTATGATAGGCTGGGTGCTGGACAGTGCGGAAAAGGCCGGAATGGATAAAACGGCGGTAGTCGTGGGAAGCGGCAGGCAGCAGCTTGAGGACTACCTCGGCTCACGCGGAGAGTACGGCATATACGAGCAAAAGGAGCGGCGCGGCACCGCCCATGCCGTGATGGCGGCGAGGGAATTTGTAGGTAGTGCGGCAAAAGACAACGCGGCGCTGTTTATCTGCTGTGCCGACGCGCCTTTTACCGACGCGGACACTATACTTTCTTCCTATAAAGCGCATATCGAAAGCGGCAGCGATATAACGGTAATATCCGCGAGCATAGCTGACCCTCACGGTTACGGCAGGATAATGAGGAAAAACGGCGAGTTTTCCAAAATAGTGGAGGAAAAGGACTGCACGCCGGTCCAGCGCGGGATAAGAGAGGTAAATTCCGGACTGTACTGGTTCTCACCCTCCGCATTGCTTGGCTGCCTTGATAAAATAACCTCCGACAACGCCGGAGGGGAATATTACCTCACCGATGCGGCGGCGCTGCTTGAAAAGCGCGGCATATACCTTACCGAAAACGCAAACGTTGTGCTTGGGGCTAACTCCCGCCGCCAGCTTGCCGAGCTTGACCGTATCGCAAGGGATAACGTGCTGGAAAGTCTTATGGACGGCGGAGTGGATATCCCGCTTTCCGACGGGGTAATGATAGCGCCGGACGTCACCGTAGGGCGTGACACCGTGATACTCCCGAATACGATAATAAAAGGCGATACCGCAATAGGCAGCGGCTGCGTGATAGGTCCTAACTCCTATATAGAAAGCTGCAAGATAGGAAATAACGTCGCGCTCAACAACGTACACGCCTCCGGTTCGACTATCGACGACGAGGTAACGGTAGGGCCGTTTGTACATTTAAGACCCGGCACCCATCTTCAAAGCAAGGTGAAGATAGGGGATTTTGTCGAGGTCAAGAACTCCGATATCGGCGTCAGCACCTGCATAGCGCACCTTACATACGTCGGCGACAGCACGGTAGGCAAGGACGTGAATTTCGGCTGCGGCTGCGTCACCGCGAATTATGACGGCATAGAGAAATTCCATACCGTGATAGGCGACCATGCCTTTATCGGCTGCAATACCAATCTTATCGCTCCGGTGACAGTGGGAGAAAACGCGACCACCGCCGCGGGCAGCACTATAACAAAAGACGTACCGCCCGATTCTCTTGCTGTGGAGCGCGGTCAGACCCGCATAATCGAGCATTGGGAAAAGAACAGCCGCCGCAAAAGAAAAGCGTGATCCTAAAATAAATTTCCGAATGAAAGGAGAGGGGCTTTTGTATGGACTGGGTAACGATGACTATCATCACCATAGCCATAATAATCGCCGTGCCGGTGCTGATATTCCTGATAGGCATGGCGGTAGCCGCGGTGATGTACGAGAGCATATTCGGCCAGCGGTACGAGATATACGAAACGCCGCTTTTACCCGACGCTAACGACTATCCCGATTTGCTGAGCGAGCCGATAACATTCCCCTCCTTGAAGAAATATAAATATACCGGATGTTATTATTTTGATAGAAATTACAAAGAGTACAAAGGGCTGGTCGTATTTTCCCACGGGATATTTGACGGGCATTTGAGCTACCTGCCCGAGATAGCGTTTTTTGCCGCGAGGGGATACAAGATATTCGGCTTTGACAACACCGGCAGCCACTTAAGCGGCGGGAAAAGTCTGCGCGGGCTGCCGCAGTCGGTGATAGACCTTGACAATGCGTTAAAATACATAGAGCGGGACAATACTCTGCCGGTGCTGCTGTTCGGTCACAGCTGGGGAGGTTACGCGGTATCCGCTTTAAGCGCGTATGCCGAACATGATATAAAGGGGATATTCGTGCAAAGCGGGTTTGAGCGCAGCATGGACATGCTTATCGAGGAGGGCTCCCGCATGTACGGGGGTATCGTCAAAGCGATAGTGCCGTATATAAAGCTGTACGAGAAATTAAAATTCGGCGATACGGCGAAGCTTACCGCCTCCGCGGGGGCGAAAGCCGCTACCGAGCGCGGCGCAAGAATGATGATACTGCACAGCACCGACGACGATGTTATAAGCTTAAAAAACAGCGCGCTTTCCAACGTCGTAAAGAACGACAATATCACCTTTGTCGCGGTGAAGAACAAGGGGCATAATCCTCTTTGCAGCGACGAGGCGGTGCAGTACAGAAAGCGGCTGGATCACCGGTTTATCGAGGAATATCACGGCAGGGGAACGCCCAGACAGCGGGTAATGTTCTACGAGGAACATGCCGACAAAAGGCTGTACCATGAATTGGACGTCGATCTTATGAATATGGCGGCGGACTTTTTCGACAGCTCCGTATCGGGATAATAATGCTTTTGAGCGGTAGGTTTTCGGCCGACCGCTCAAAGCGTTTTTGAAAGATAATTTTGCAAACCGTGAAAAAATTTCCCGTTTACTGTTGAACAAACGGGAAATTTGTGGTATATTAGATATATATGGGCGTTTATCGCCTTAAAACCTTATAAGGACGGATAACAAAATGTCTGTAACGTATGACGAAAAAAAACAGGTGTTCAAGCTGGACACAAAAAATTCCAGCTACGCTTTCCATATCACGCCGGATAATAGGATACTTCACCTGTATTACGGCGGAAAAATACCCGAGACCGATATCACCCACATGCTGCGCATACCGAACGATGAGCCATTTATCCCAAGCGACCATGACGCGATGGGGCCGCTGAGCTACGACTGCGCGCCTATAGAATTTCCCACCTCCGGCGTTGCGGACTTCAGAGAGCCCTGCTTTCAGCTTATGGATAAAAATGGTATGTCCGCCTGCGAATGCGTATATACCGGAAAATATGAGATAATAAATGGCAAGCCGAGGCTTGAGGGACTGCCCGCGACCTATTCCAACGACGGCGACGCACAAACACTGGAGCTTTACTGCACCGACCCCGCGAACGGCATGGAGATAGTATTGCAGTATGGAGTATTTGAATACTGCGACGTTATCACCCGCTCGGTCAGGGTGAAGAACGGCGGCAAGGATAATATACAGCTGCGCCGACTGCTGTCCTGCTGCGTAGAGCTGGACAGAATGGATTACGATATGATAACACTGTACGGCACCTGGGCGAGAGAACGCCACGTGCAGCGTTTTCCGCTGAGATTCGGCAAGCAGTCGGTGGATTCCAACCGCGGCAGCACCAGCCACGCGCATAATAATTTTATCGCGATATGCGACCATACCGCGACGGAGGATTTCGGCGAGGCTTACGGCTTTGCGCTGTGCTATTCCGGTTCGTTTTTGGCTATGGCGGAGGTCAGCCAGTACGAAAAGACCCGCGTGCTGATGGGGATAAATCCGTATGATTTTGCTTGGGAACTCCAGCCCGGCGAGAGCTTTCAGGCGCCGGAGGTCATTTTCACCTATTCCGGTACGGGAATAGGGCAGATGTCAAGAAACCTCCACGACGTTATGCGCAATAACCTTATCAGAGGAAAATGGAAGAATATCCGCCGCCCGATACTGATAAACAACTGGGAGGCCACCTACTTCGATTTTGATTCGGATAAGCTGATAGAGATAGCTAAAGAGGCGAAAAAGGCCGGCATAGAAATGCTGGTAATGGACGACGGCTGGTTCGGCCACCGCAATGACGATAAATCTTCCCTCGGCGACTGGTTCGTAAACGAAAACAAGCTCAAGGGCGGACTTAAAAAGCTGGTGGACGAGGTCAACAAGATAGGGCTGAAATTCGGTATCTGGCTAGAGCCGGAGATGATAAGCCCGGACAGCGAGCTTTATAAGCAGCACCCCGACTGGTGCCTGCATATACCCGGAAGACACCGCACGTTAGTAAGAAGTCAGCTGGTGCTGGATTTCTCCCGCAAGGACGTAAGGGACTATATCTACGGCAGGATAAAGGAGATACTTTCGAGTGCGAATATAGAGTACGTCAAGTGGGATATGAACCGCCAGCTTTCCGAGGTGGGCAACGAGATATTGCCGCCCAAGCGCCAGCGCGAGATATGGCACAGGTATGTGCTAGGCGTATATGAAATGCAGGAGCGGCTGATAACCGATTTTCCCGATCTGCTGCTGGAAAACTGCGCGGGTGGCGGCTCACGCTTCGACGCGGGTATGCTGTACTATTCGCCGCAGATATGGACAAGCGACGACACCGACGCTATAGAGCGGCTCAAGATACAGCACGGCACTTCGCTTTGCTATCCGTGTTCCTGCTTCGGCTCTCATGTATCGGCAAGCCCCAACCACTGCGTAGGGCGTATCACCCCGTTTGAAACGAGGGGACATGTCGCATTGCCCGGCACGTTCGGCTATGAGCTGGACGTCACCAAGCTGTCCGACGAGGACAAGCAGGCGATAAAGGGGCAGATAGCCGAATTTGATAAATACAATCCCTTAGTGAGAAACGGCGACTATTACCGCATAGGCGACCCGTTCGCAAATGACAGGTACGACGCGTGGGAGTTCGTCGCAAAGGATAAAAGCGAGGCGCTGTTAGAATACGTCCAGGTGCTTAAAGAGCCCAGTGTATTTTTGCACAGAGTACGGCTCAAAGGCTTAGAAAAAGGCAGCTATTACCGCTGCGAGCAGACCGGCAGGGTATATTCCGCCGAGGTGCTGATGAGCAGCGGGTTCGATATCCCGTCGCTTTGGGGAGATTTCCGTTCGTATATAGCGTATTTTGTCAAGGTGTGATAAGGAGGAAATATGCCGCGTTCTGCAAATCAGAAGATGAAGCTGCTGTATCTCGCCGATATATTGCGCCGCGAAAGCGACGAGCAGCACCCGCTCGCGCTTAAAGATATAATCGCCATGTTAGAGGAGCGCGGGATAGAGACCGAGAGAAAGTCCCTTTACAACGACTTTGAAGCGCTGTCGCTTTGCAATATGGACATCTGTCGGGTGGGCGGCTCCAACGCTACAAAATATTATCTCGGCGAGAGGGAGTTCCAGCTTGCGGAGCTTCAATTGCTCGCCGACGCGGTGGCATGCTCAAAATTCATCACCGAGAAAAAGTCCCGCGAGCTGATAAAAAAGATAGGCATGCTGGCAAGCCGGCACCAGGAAAGCTCACTGAACCGCACGGTAATCGTCGCCAACCGAGTCAAGACGATAAACGAGAAGATATACTACAATATCCAGACGCTGCATGACGCGATAGAAAGCGGCGTGAAGATAAATTTTCTCTACTTCAACTATGACATGAACAAGAGAAAGGTCTACCGCTCCGACGGTATGCGCTACGAAATGTCGCCCTATACGTTAGCGTGGGAGGATGAAAACTATTACTGCGTC
This sequence comes from uncultured Ruminiclostridium sp., assembly GCA_947624435.1. Taxonomy (GTDB): domain Bacteria; phylum Bacillota; class Clostridia; order Oscillospirales; family Ruminococcaceae; genus Ruminiclostridium_E. Next base: position 30,659 of record CANQKE010000022.1, on the reverse strand, counting down.
GGCTGGTATGAAAAGTACGGCAAGGTGAGCAGCTTCCGCGTGGACAGAATGGAGGATATACAGCTTACCGACGCTCCGGCGCAAAAGCGCGGCAGATTCAACGTGACCGATTACAGCCGCAAGGTGTTCGGTATGTTCACCGGAGAGGTGGTAACGGCGGATCTTAAATTCGATAGATCGCTTATCAGCGTTGTTATGGACAAATTCGGTCAGAACGTCAGGATAAAAAAGCTGGACGACGATAATTTTCGTATAACGGTGGAGGTAAACGTCAGCCCGACCTTCTTCGGCTGGATGTTCCAGTTCGGCAAAAAGGCGCAGATATTAGGACCGGACGACCTCAAACAGGCGTATAAGGCGCAGATAGAAGAGGCGGCCTCGGTATTGGAAGAAAATAAGTAAAGGTACGGTAAAATGCGGGGATATTACAGTAAAGCGAGCCGCAGGGCGAGAAGTCGGGCGTGGTCGTCCGGGAAAGCTGACAGCGGCAGAGGGATAAAAGCGGCGTTCATCACGGCGGGGATACTTATATTGCTGTCGGTGGCGCTGAGCTTACTTGCGCGGCATGTCGACGGCTTTGCCGAATGGTATGCGTCGAGCGTTTATCCTATAATAGTAAACACGGTGGGGCGGCTGTTCGGACTGTTCCCGTTCGCGGCGGGAGAATGGCTGCTGTATATAGTTATCGCGGCGGCGGTAATACTGCTGATATACGGGATAGTTAAGATAGTCCGCACCCCTAAATCGCGCAGGGTGTATCTTGCGAGAATGTTCGCCTCGATATTATGCGCGGCGTCGGTAGTGATAAGCATATTTACCTTAAACTGCGGCATAAATTACTTCCGCGAGCCGTTTTCGGTGAAAAGCGGACTTCCCACTGGGGAAAAGTATACCGCGCAGGAGCTTGCCGACCTTTGCGTGTATCTTGTGCAGGGAGCTAACACCTACGCGGATAAGCTGAATCCCGATTCCGATACGGTGCTGACCGATAACGGCGAGGAACTGGCGGCGGACTGCATAAAGGCGATGGAAAGGTTAGGCGCGCGGTACGGCTCTTTAGCGGGATTTTATCCGCAGGCAAAGGGCGTGGCGTTCTCGGAGTTTATGAGTCTGACCCGCGTTTTGGGGATATATGACCCGTTCACGGTGGAGGCGAATTACAACCAAAACAGCCCGTATTTTGCGCGGCCGCTGACTATCTGCCATGAGCTTTCCCATCTGAAAGGCTTTATGCGGGAGGATGAGGCGAACTTCATAGCGTATCTTGCCTGCCGGGACAGCGGCAACGACCTGCTTTGCTACAGCGCATATACCGACGCGCTGCTTTACGCTTTGAACGCGTTTCGCACGGTGGCGAGCGACGCGGTGTACGCCGAGCTGTATTCTTATATCTGCCCGCAGGTAAAGGCGGAATTTGCCGCAAATAACGAATATTGGGAAAAGTATCAGACTCCGGTCGCCGACGCGGCGGAAAGCGTCAATAACAGCTACCTCGTATCACAGGGGCAGTCGGACGGCACCCGCTCATACGGCAGATTCGTGGATCTTATGATATATGATTATAAAATGAACATCGCGGCATAACAAAAGAAAGGGACATCTGATGGCAAAGAAAAACAAGCTGACAAAAAAAGAGCGCTTCGCAGGCTGTATGCTGGGGCTGGCTCTCGGCGATTCGCTGGGGTATGAGGTCAAGGGCAAAAGCTACAAGCAGATAAAAAAGGAGTACGGCAAAAAAGGCGTGATGAAGCCTGCAAAGTCCAAACAGGCAAAGTCCGCTCTTATCTCGGACGAAACGCAGCTTATGCTGTTCACCGCGCACGGGATACTCTGGACCTGCGCTACCGGAGGGACTACCGCGTCGGATTACACCAACAGCGTATTTCTTGCGCTCCAGCAGTGGCTGTACACCCAGACCGGAAACACCGCAAGCCCCACCTATGACAGCATATTAGATTCCGAAAACGCGGAATACCCCTGCGCGCTCTTAGATTTGGATGCGCTCTATAAAAAGCGCGGGCCTACTCGTACATTGATACAAACGCTGACCTCTCAGACCTCTATGAATTACGGCAGACCGGGAGCGCATATAAACGACAATAAGCTGTTCGACTGCGTGCCGAGGATAGCTCCGGCGGGATTGTTCTTCTCCTGCGACGCGACGCTGGCGTTCAAGACCGGCTGCCTTTTCGCCGCGATAACCCACGGAAATCCTACCGGATATCTTGCGGCGGGCTGCTTTGCCGCGATGATAGCGTATATAACAGGCGGCGAAACGATAGAAAAAGCCGCGCTCGGCTGTATGAAGCTGCTTACCGATTACGAGGGCTACGACGAGGTATATACCGCGATAAACCGCGCACTGGAGCTTATCGAGGACGATGACACTTCACCTCTTACCGCGGTGAGCGAGTTGGGGGCGGGCAACACTGCGGACAGCGCTTTAGCGATAGGAATATACTGCGCCGCGGTGCATTACGATTTTGAAAGCGCCGTGCAGCTTGCCGCAAATCAGGACGGAAATTCCGACGCCTGCGCCGCTATCGCGGGGGCGCTTAAAGGCGCGTATCTCGGCTATAACGCATTGCCCCAAAAATGGATAAACGAGGTGCAGCTCACCGCCACAATTAAAGAATACGCCTTGCAGCTGAGCCGCTCCGCTCCGAAAAAGATATGATAAACCGGAATACTCCATGGATATAAAAATATCCCGCCCGTTTTTTGCGAGGCGGGATAATTTTGTATCTGTTTATGAGGGATCATACAGCGAAGCGGGACTCTTTTCAAAAACCGTTCAAGTTTTTACGTAAATTGCAAAAAACCGCTTGCAATTTATCCGTATTTTTGGTAAAATAAATAATAGATAGGCTTTCGGCAAATGAAAGCAAAAAAATCGAAAGGAAAAGAGTTATGAGCAAGTTAAACAAAAAGAACGTAGAGGATCTTGACGTTAAGGGCAAGAAGGTATTAGTACGCGTTGACTTCAACGTACCGCTGAAGGACGGCAAGATCACCAACGACAACAGAATAGTCGCCGCGCTCCCCACCATCAATAAGCTGGTAGAAAACGGCGCTAAGATCGTGCTTTGCTCCCATCTGGGCAAGCCGAAGAACGGACCGGAGGATAAATTCTCCCTCGCTCCCGCGGCAGAAAGACTGGCACAGCTCGTAGATACAAAGGTCATTTTTGCAAAGGACGACACCGTAGTAGGCGATAACGCAAAGAAAGCGGTAGCCGAGATGAACGACGGCGAGATCGTAGTACTGGAGAACACACGTTTCCGCGGCGCGGAGGAGACCAAGAACGGCGACGAGTTCGCAAAAGAGCTTGCCGATCTGGTAGACGACGAGATATTCGTTATGGACGCGTTCGGTTCGGCACACAGAGCGCACGCATCCACCGCAGGCGTTACCAAGTATGTTAAGCAGACCGCGGTAGGCTATCTTATGAACAAGGAGATAGAATTCCTCGGCAACGCGGTAGAAAACCCCGTTCGCCCGTTCGTTGCGATACTCGGCGGCGCAAAGGTCGCAGACAAGCTGAATGTTATCTCCAACCTGCTTGAAAAGTGCGATACGCTTATAATCGGCGGCGGCATGGCTTATACATTCCTTAAGGCTAAGGGCTGCGAGGTAGGCAAGTCGCTTGTTGACGATGAAAAGCTGGATTACTGCAAGGAAATGATAGCTAAGGCCCAGGCAAACGGCAAAAAGCTGCTGCTGCCCGTTGATACCGCGGCGGCAAAGGCGTTCCCCGATCCTATCGACGCCGCTATCGACGTTGAGATGTTTGACGCGGACAATATGCCCGCAGATTATATGGGTCTTGATATAGGACCTAAGACCATGGAGCTGTTTGCGGCTGAGGCAAAGAACGCTAAGACCGTTGTATGGAACGGACCTATGGGCGTATTTGAAAACCCCGTGCTCGCTAAGGGTACCATCGCGGTAGCCCAGGCGCTTGCCGAGACCGACGCTACCACCATTATCGGCGGCGGCGACAGCGCGGCTGCTGTTACTCAGCTCGGTTTTGCAGACAAGATGAGCCATATTTCCACCGGCGGCGGCGCGTCCCTTGAATACCTTGAGGGCAAGGTACTCCCCGGAATCGACGTAATTCAGGATAAGTAAAATAAAATTAAGCTCGGATCATTCCGAGCTTAATTTCCAAAAAGGAGAAAAGAAAAGATATGAAGAAGAATGTCAGAAAGGCGATAATCGCCGGAAACTGGAAGATGAACAAGACAAGGCCGGAGGCTAAGGCTCTGCTGACCGAGCTTGCTCCTATGGTAGCGGACGTAAAGGACGTTGAGGTTATAGCCTGCGTTCCGTTCACCAACCTTGAGACCGCTATCGAGGCGACTAAAGGCACGAATATAAAGATAGGCGCGCAGAACTGCCACTTTGAAAAGTCCGGCGCGTTCACCGGTGAAATTTCCGCGGATATGCTGGTTGAAATGGGCGTTGAGTACGTCGTACTCGGTCACAGCGAGCGCAGACAGTATTTCGGTGAGACCGACGAGACCGTGAACAAGCGCACCAAGGCCGCTTTAGCAGCGGGATTAAAGCCGATAGTATGCGTAGGCGAGCTTTTATGGGAGCGTGAGTGCGATATCACCGAAGAGGTCATAGCGCGTCAGATAAAGCTGGATTTCTACAGCCTTACCTCGGAGGATATAAAGAAGTGCGTTATCGCTTATGAACCTGTATGGGCTATAGGCACCGGCAAGACCGCCACCGCAGAGCAGGCGCAGGAGGTCTGCGCGTTTATACGCGGCTGCCTTGCAAAGCAGTACGGCGAGGATACCGCAGAGGCGGTCACTATCCAGTACGGCGGCTCTATGAATGCCGGCAACGCTGCCGAGCTTGTATCCAAAGTTGACGTAGACGGCGGACTTATCGGCGGCGCAAGCCTTAAAGCCCCCGACTTTACCGCTATAGTAAAAGCCGCGGAAAACGGCTGATAAAAAGCTATAGTAATATCGGAGGCGTTTTATCCAAAAACCGAATAAGAAAGGAAAGATAAGATATGGCAAAACCTGTTTTACTGGTAGTAATGGACGGCGTGGGCTTTTCCAAGACCGGACTCGGCGACGCCGTTACCGAGGCTAATACCCCTACTTTGGACTGGCTGCTCAAAAACTGTCCGAATACCAGACTTAAAGCGCACGGCGACGCGGTGGGACTTCCCAGCGACGACGATATGGGAAATTCCGAGGTCGGGCATAACGCGCTGGGCTGCGGACAAATTTACTCGCAGGGCGCAAAGCTCGTAAACGAGTCGATAGAAAGCGGCAAGATGTACAGCTCCGAGGCATGGACCGAGATAATCGCCAACTGCAAGGCGAACGGCAGCACTCTGCACTTTATAGGACTGCTGTCCGACGGAAACGTACACTCCAACATTTCCCACCTGTTCAATATGCTCGAACAGGCGAAGAAAGAGGGCATAAAGAAAGCCCGCGTGCATGTATTGCTTGACGGCAGAGATGTTCCCGCTACCTCCGCGCCTATATATGTTGAACAGCTTGAAAATAAACTCAGCGAGCTTAACGACGGGGATTTTGACGGCAAAATAGCTTCCGGCGGCGGACGTATGAAAGTCACTATGGACAGATACCAGGCCGACTGGGGCATGGTAGAGCTGGGCTGGAAAACTCACGTCAAGGGCGAGGGCAGACAGTTTAACTCCGCTATGGACGCAATAAACACCTACCGCGCCGAGATAGACGGCGTTATCGACCAGGATCTCCCCGCGTTCGTTATCGCCGAGAACGGCGAGCCGGTCGGAAAGATACAGCCGAAAGACAGCGTTATCCTCTATAATTTCAGAGGCGACCGCGCGATAGAGATATCCATGGCGTTCGACAACGACGAATTCGACCATTTCGACAGAGGTGCAAAGCCGGACGTATGCTTTGCCGGAATGTTACAGTATGACGGCGACTTAAAGCTGCCTAAGCGTTTTCTTGTAAATCCGCCGGATATAACCAACACGCTGTCCGAGGTGCTGGTAGCTGCGGGACTTAATCAGTATGCGGTAAGCGAAACGCAGAAGTACGGACATGTTACTTATTTCTGGAACGGCAACCGCAGCGGCAAATTCAGCGAGGAGCTGGAGACCTTCAAGGAGATACCCTCCGATAACGTTTCCTTTGATGAGCGCCCCTGGATGAAGTCCGCGGAGATAACCGACGACGTTATCGAGGCGATAAAGTCGGGTAAGTACGACTTTATCCGCTGCAACTTCCCCAACGGGGATATGGTGGGACACACCGGCAGCCTTGACGCTACTATAGTAGGCGTGGAGTCAGTGGACCTCGGTCTTGCAAGACTTATGAAGGTCTGCGACGAGTACGGCGTTACTTTACTGGTGACCGCCGACCACGGCAACGCGGACGAGATGTTAGAAAAGAACAAGAAAGGCGAGATACAGGTGCGCACCGCGCATTCGCTGAATCCGGTACCGTTCATAATCTACGATAAGGACGTAAAGTACACTATCAAAGAGGGAAATTACGGACTGGCGAACGTTGCTCCCACGGTGGTTAAAATGTTCGGTCTGACCGCTCCCGACTGCTGGAAAGACAGCATGATATAATTAACTTCCTTAAATATTTACAAGCCATGTCCGCCGGCTTATGACCGGCGGACTAGGCATATGGGAGATAAAACCGAGTGGGGCTTTAATCCCGTATGCCGAAACATGATATAGAAAAGTACGGATATTACACGCAAAGGAAAAAATAATGGATAATAAACTTATTGAGCTATGCAAAAAAGTGCGTGAGCTGGAGGGCGGAGATATTCCCGCCTTGATGGAAGAGGGCGAAGTATCATCGGTGTTTGCCGCGTGCAGCACCGCGGCGCAGCAGACGCTGGGCATTACCCCTTACGACGAACAGCTTGCCGCCGCCTATATTCTTTTAGACGGCAGAATAATCGAGATGGCGACCGGCGAGGGCAAGACGTTAGCGGCGGTGTTTGCCGCCTGCTATCAGGCGCGGCAGGGGCATTTTGTCCATGTGCTGACTTTTAACGATTATCTGGCAAAGCGCGACTATAACTGGATGAAGCCTATCTACGACCTTTGCGGTATATCTGTAGGATATATTTCCCAGGACATGGATAAAGAGAAAAGGAAAAAGGCGTACTCGGCGCAGGTGACTTATGTTACGGCGAGAGAGTGCGGCTTTGACTTTTTGCGGGATTTCGTCGCTAAAACGCCGGAGGACTGCGTACATCGCGGCTTTGACTGTGCGATAGTGGACGAGGCGGACAGCATACTTATCGACGAGGGCAGAGTGCCTTTGGTGATAGCGGGAGAGACTATGGTCACCCCCGACGCGGACCTTAAGGACATCTACGCGGTGGTGAGCGGATTTTCTTCCTCTATGTACGAGATAAACGACGAGCTGGAAACTATCTATCTTACCCCGACGGGCGAGGACGAGTGCGAGCGGATATTCACAAACGGCGGCGGCCTTTACGACGAGGAAAACAACGCCTTGCTCACCAAGATAACCGACTGTCTGCGCGCAAAGTTTTTGCTTAAAAAGGACGTCGATTACATCGTCAAGGACGGCGGGATAAAGATAATAGACGAATTTACCGGACGCGCCGCGCAGAACCGCCGCTATCCCGGTTCTTTACAGGCGGCGGTGGAGATAAAAGAGGGAATAGAAAGCACCAGCCGCGGCGTAATTATGGGGGTAGTGCCGATACAGTTCTTTGTAAGGCAGTATCAGCATTTGTCCGGCATGACCGGCACGGCGAAAAGCTCCGAGGACGAGTTTTACCAGCTTTACGACTTAAAAGTCAGCGTTATAGACACTCATCTTCCCTGTATAAGAAAGGATTACCCCAACGAGATATATATTACCGCCGCCGCAAAGAAAAAGGCGATAATAGAGCGCATCGTTTCAGCTCATGAAAAAGGCCAGCCGGTACTGATAGGCACTTCCAGCATAGACGCGAGCGAGGAGCTGTATAACGCTCTTAAGGAAAAAGGGATAGAGGCAACGGTACTAAACGCGAAAAATGACGAGTTAGAGGCGCAGATAATCAAGGACGCGGGCAAGCCCGGGGCGGTGACTGTATCGGCGAATATGTCCGGACGCGGCGTGGATATACGCTTAGGCGGAGCGGACGGAGCAGAGTCCGAACAGGCAAAGCAGGCGGGCGGTCTGCTGATAATAGGCACTTATTTAAGTGAGAATACGCGCGGAGATAAACAGCTGCGCGGCCGTTCCGGCAGACAGGGCGACCCCGGCGAGAGCAGATTTTACGCCTCTCTCGAGGACGATATAATGATAAAATACGACCTTAAGTCCCTGATACCCAAACGTCATTATCCGTCGCCGGAGGACGAAAACGGCATGCCGATAACCGATAGGGTGATATTAAGAGAGACCGACCGTATCCAAAGAATAGCGCAGGGCGACACGTTAGAGCTCAGGCGCAGACTGCTTAAATTCACGATGATAGGGGAAAAACACCGGGATATCGTGTTCGGCAGGCGCAAGGCGTTTCTTACCGGGGAAAAAGACGTTACTATATGGCAGAACAATTTTCCGGACGAGTACGAAAAAGCTGCGGACAAGTTCGGGGAGGAAAAAGTCAACGAGCTCCAGCGCAAGCTTGTTTTGTCGGTGATAAACGAATTCTGGAGCGATTACCTCGATTACACCTCGTATTTAAGGGACGGCATACACCTTACCCGAATAGCGGGCAAAAATCCCGCCGACGAGTATAACATCGCCTGCGAGGAATTTTTCGCGGGTATGGAGCAGCAGCTTATAGACGATATGAGAGAGCGTTTAGAACAGCTGAACGAGCTTTCCGACATCGACAGCTTTAAGATAAACGAGCCTATCGCGCTTTGGACTTACGTGCTTAACGAAAGCGGGGAGGAGCTGCTGAAAAAGAGCTTTATAGAAACCGCTTTACAGGAAAACGAGCTGGATGAGTATTATGATTACGATTATTCCGACAGCGGCGAAACCGATGATGATACCGACGATGATGACGGGGAAAAAGCTCCGAGCGTGTTAGACCCGCCGCCCGCTCAGCCGGAAAAGAAAGGGTTCTTCGGCAGACTGTTCGGCAAAAAGTAGGCTTGAAAGGAAATCATATGGACTGCATAGCGGCAATATCCACTCCTCCCGCGCGGGGCGGCGTGTCTATGATAAGGATATCCGGACCTGACGCTTTGACGTTGGCGGAAAAGGTGTTCTCTCCGAAATATCCCGTAAAAAGCATAAAGGATATGCCGGGATATTCTGCGGCATACGGCGAGATAATAAAGAATGGCCGCAGATTAGACGACGGGATACTTACGGTATTTCGTGCGCCGCACAGCTATACCGGAGAGAACGTCGCGGAGATAACCTGTCACGGCGGGATATTGGTGACAAGGCGGGTACTTTCGGCCTGCATAGAATCGGGCGCAAGACCTGCGGCCGCCGGGGAATTTACCAAACGTGCGCTGCTTAGCGGCAAGCTTTCTCTTACCGAGGCGGAGGCGGTTATAGACCTTATCAACGCCGAGAGCGACGGCTCTATAGCGGCGGCAAAGGCTCAGCACGACGGTGCGCTTCATAAAAGGACGGAGCGTTTATGCGACGATATACGTTCCGCTGCGGAGGAGATAACCGCGTGGATAGATTATCCCGACGAGGCTATGGACGAGGACGAGATAATAAACGCCGACTGGAAAGCCCGCACCGAAAAGATATGTCGGGAGCTTGACGGGCTTATAAAGGGCTTTGAGGACGGCAGGGTGTTAAGAGAGGGCATATCCGCCGCGATAGTCGGAAAGCCCAACGCCGGAAAATCCACGCTTATGAATTTGCTTTCCGGCAGCGATACCAGCATAGTTACCGATATAGAGGGCACTACCCGCGACGTGATAGAGGAAACGATAAATATCGGCGATGTGCTGTTAAGGCTTGCGGACTGCGCGGGACTTCGCACGGCGTCCGACAAGGCGGAGGAGATAGGGATAGAAAAGATGCTGTCCCGCATAGATACCGCGCGGCTTGTGATCGCGGTGTTCGACGGCTCACGTCCTGCCTCCGACGAGGACAGGCGGCTGGTAACTCTTTTGCTTGACGGCGGCAAGACCGTTTTGCCGGTGATAAATAAATCCGACCTTACGCTGTGCGAGGACGTTTTGGCTCTAGCCAAAAAGCTCGGCGAGCCTGTAATAATATCCGCGAAAAACGGCGGCGGGCTGGAGGAATTTACAAACGCCGTCACCATGCTTTGCGGGGTGAAGAATTTCGACCCGTCGGAGGGCTTTTTGGCGAACGACCGCCAGCGCGACTGCGCGTTAAGGGCGAAAGCTCACGCCGACGCGGCGTATAACGCGCTTTGCAACGGTATGACCGCGGACGCGGCGGGCGTGGAGCTTGAGGCGGCGCTGTCCTGCCTTTACGAGCTGGACGGCAGGGAAGCGGGAGAAGAGATAATAGACGGGGTGTTCCGCCGCTTTTGTGTCGGAAAATAAGGCATGCGGGAATCGGCTCGGTTCTAAATTGACAAATAAGGTATACTGTGGTATACTTATCTAGTGTGATTTTTTAGATAAAAACTGTGAGTATGGTCGTGATTATGAAAAAAGCGGGATTTTTTATAAAGCAGCTTATAAAAATGTTTTCGCAAGCGGTGCTTTTGCCGTTGTGCTATAATATTTATCGGCATAAAGAAACGGACAAGAGCTTAGTGATATTCGCCGACGCGCACCATCACGAAATGCCCTACAGCATGAAATTGCTCAGCGAGAAATTCATAGAAAACGGGTATAATGTAGCCGAGCTGTTCAGCGATTACGGCCATGACGGCGCGTTTACCACCCTTAAGAACATGCTGCGTTTTGAAAAGCTGTACGCTAAGGCGGGGTTTGTTGTTATCTGCGACTATTTTCTTCCGGTATCCGCCGCAAGGAAAAAGCCGGAGACCGTCGTGGTGCAGCTGTGGCACGCCTGCGGTATCTTCAAGCGGTTCGCGTATGAGGCAGAGGATGACATACCCTCCTATTACAAAGGCAGGGTCATTAAAAATTACGACCTTGTGACGGTAAGCTCGCCCGCCTGCGTGCCGGTATATTCCCGCGCTATGCAATTGCCGGACGGGATAGTAAGGCCGCTCGGGGTAAGCCGCACCGATATCTATTTTGATGAAGATCATCTTGCAAAATGCAAGGAAAAGCTGTACCGGCTGTACCCTAATGCGCGGGGCAAAAAGCTTGCGGTGTGGGCTCCCACCTTCAGAGGAAACGCCGCGCTTCCTTACCTTGAGGGCAAAGAGGACGTGTTAAAGCTGCGCGGGCTGCTGGGGGAGGACTGGTATCTTCTGATACGGCTGCACCCGCATTTTCACGATAAGGAAATAAGCTGCGGGATACCGACGGAGGAACTGCTGCCGGTAGCCGACCTGCTTATATCCGATTATTCCACGGTGATATTTGAATATTCGCTTTTTGAAAAGCCGCTGGTGCTGTTTGCGCCGGATTACGATACCTACGGCAGCAGGAGGGGCTTTTATATCGATTATAAAACTCTTCCCGGCAGGATAGTGACTGACAAGGACGAGCTTGCCGCCGCCGTTAAGGAAGAGTACGAAAACTTCGACAGGGAAAAAATGCGCCGCTTTAAGCGGGAATATATGTCCGGCTGTGACGGACAGGCTACCCGGCGCATTTATGATACAATAATGGAAGAGAGCAAAAAGCACATCTCTTAAAAATGTTCCACGTGTAACATTATCGCGTGCGGGAAAGGAAATAATATGAACATCGGACTGGTCATCGCCGGAGGAGTCGGCGCAAGAATGAACAACACCACGCCCAAGCAGTTTATAGTGGTAAAGGGCAAGCCCATAATCATCTATACGTTAGAGGCGTTCCAGAAAAATTCCTCGATAGACGCTATCGCGGTGGTATGCCTTAAGGGCTGGGAGGATATACTCAGAAAGTACGTTCAGCGTTACGGGATAACCAAGCTGAAATGGATAATACCCGGCGGCAAGACCGGAATGGAATCGCTCAGAAACGGCATGGAGGCGCTGAGAGCCGACTGCGACGAGGACGATATTATCGTTATCCACGACGCGGTGCGCCCGCTGCTGTCCGACGATATAATCCACGCCAATATCGCGGGCGTGGTGGAATTCGGCACCGCGATAACCAGTATCCCCGCCACGGAAGCGCTGCTGTACAGCGAGGATAAGGAGACCTCCAACAAGGTGGTAGACAGAAGTCTTATCTGGCGTACTCAGACCCCGCAGAGCTTAAGGCTCGGCAAGTTTATATGGGCGCATGAGGAAGCGAAAAAGCGCGGGATAACCGACACCGTCGCTACCTGCACGCTGTTAGTGGAGCTGGGTGAAACGGTGCATTTCGTGCTGGGGCAGAACTCCAATTTTAAGATAACCACCGCGGAGGATATCGCGCTTTTAGAGGCGTACCTCACTCAAATGGAAAGAGAAAACGGCTGACGGAGGATATATGGATATTTTACAACAGGACGCACAGCAGGTCGCGGAGAGCGACTTTATCGACTGGAAACATCTTGACGGAAAGACCGTGTTCATCACCGGAGCGACCGGCTTTATCGGCTCCTGCCTTATCCGCGCGCTTATGTACAGAAGTATGAATTACGGCGAAAAGATAAAGATAGCCGCTTTGGTAAGGAATGTACCGCGCGCAAAAGAAATGTTCCGGCAGTATTCAAATACCGGACTTATGGAATTTGTACAGGGCGACGTTACCGACGGGATAAATTACGACGGCGGCGCGAATTACGTTATACACTGCGCCAGCAACGCCGCGCCTAAAGAATACGCCGCGGACCCGACAGGCACGATGAAGACCAACTTTTACGGTACTTTTAATATGCTGGAGCTTGCAAAGCGCTGCAACGCCGAAAAATTCCTGTACGTTTCCACCATAGAAATATACGGCAATACCGACGGGGGAGAAACGCCGGAGGACAAATACGGCAGGATAGACGCGGTAAATCCCCGCTCCTGCTATCCTATCAGCAAAAAGGCGTGCGAAACGGCGGCGGTGTGCTTTTCCGCCCAGTACGGGCTGAACGTTTCTATCGGAAGACTCAGCTACATCTTCGGCGCGGGGATAAAAAAGGACGACTCCAAGGTGGTGGCTATACTTACAAGAGCCGCCGCACAGCGCGGGGAAATGGTGCTTAAAAGCAAGGGAGAGCAGCTTCGCTCCTACACCTATATATCCGACGCTGTTTCGGGACTGCTTACCGTGCTGCTCTCGGGCGAGGACAGGCAGGCGTATAATATCGCCTCTTCGCTTTGCACCACCACTATCGCAAATATCGGCAAAACGCTCGAGGATATATATAAGGACGAGGGCGTGACGCTCCGCTTTGACCTGCCTACCGAGGAGGAGAAAAGCAAGTTCTCCCCGATAAAGGATTCTGTGTTGTCCAATAAAAAGCTCAAAAGTCTGGGCTGGACGGAAAAGGTCGATTTGCGCACCGGCCTTGAAAAAATGACCGAAAGCATGCGCTGAAAATTACCTTAAGGAGAAAATGCGCCGCGGCGCGAAACAAATATGAGCGAATATGTATATGATATAGTCAACAGCGCGGGAAAACAGATATCCTCGCTTAGCATGATGAAATTCAAAAACTGCATTATCGTTTGCGACGGGCACCCTTATTCCTATTACCTCGCCGCCTCTTTGGCGCGCAATGTGACGGAGGAAAAGCCCGCCGTGATAAGCCTTGTCTATGAGGACGGCGGAAAAGACGACTTTTTTGAGCGGTTTATCGACGACAAATTTCCCGACATAGTGACAAGATACGACGATTTGGACGAGCTTAAAGAGGATAATCCCGCAAAGATCATCGACGCGGGACTTGACGATAAAACAAAGACGCTGATAGTTTTCTTTACAAATCTTCGCAAGCCTACCGACGCGGACAAACGCTGCGAATTGCTCAAAAGCTATCTTGATTATGCTTCGAGCCTTAATAACTGCGTATTTTTGCACGCGGTATATATACCCCCTATAGATACGCTGCCGGAGGGGTTATACGGCATTTCCGAAAGAGAATACGAGGTCGTTTATCGAAATGCCGAGCCGGGCAGCGCGCCGCATACCTTGCTTAGGTTAGAAGAGGTCTGCCGCGGCTACGCAGAAACGCTTAAAATAAACGCGATACGAATAGATACGCTGATAGGCCCGCATATACCGGACGACAGCGGAGTTACCTTGCAGAAATTTATTTACGAGATAAAAAATTCGGGTTCGATAACCGCGCCCGCCGACGCCAGGGTGGAATACTGGTCGGCGTCCTATATCAAAGACGCGGTGATAAAAACACTGATAGTCGCCGTCGCGGACGTAAACGGCAATATATACCAGATAAGCTCCTGGCATTTCTCCCTGTTCGAGCTTATCTACGATCTGTATACGCTGTTCACTCACCTTAAAATAGAGCTTAAGACCGAGGGCGAGCCGAGCAATATCATGCGCTATCATGTGCTTAATCCCCGCAAGATAAAATTCATCGTCGGCGCGAAAAAATCCAAGGCGATGTCCACTAATTTAAGAGAATCCATACACGCCACCGCGCTCTCCGCGTTAGAGGACAACGAGCATTACGTCACCAGAAAGATAGACGTTTATTACGGCAAGATAGACCGCATAAGGCAGTTAGAGCTGGAGCTTATACTTCAGATAGACGAGATATGCAAAAAGCATGATATAAAGTATTTCCTCGCCGGAGGAAGCATGCTCGGCGCTTTGCGGCACGGCGGCTTTATCCCGTGGGACGACGATATGGATATAGGAATGCTGCCGGAGGATTACAAGAAATTCGTAAAGGTCTGCCCGCCGGAGCTTACTCATAATTATTTCTATCAGACCACCGACCTTGAGCCGGAGAGCCTTTATATCCACGATAAAATACGCGTGGAAAACACCGTGTTCTCCACCTCTTACGCAAATCAGTTCAAAATGCACAACGGCGTATATATCGATATTTTCGTATATTACAAGACTTCCGACAAGCCGAAAAAGCAAGCGCGCCATATCCGCAAGATACAGATAATGCGCCGCGTGCTGGGCATGCGGTGGGTAAACCGTCCGAGAAAGCATATACACTACTACTTTTCACTGTTTGCATTGCCGATAATGCGGCTGTTCCCCACCACGTTTTTCAGACATTTATATATAAAGCTGCTGGAGCAATACGAAAAAAAGGATACGCATTTTCGTATAGACGGCAGCGGATTCAATCTTAAAAAGGTCGGCGCGTTCCCGTCGGAATGGTTTGACGAGATAACCTATAAAGATTTTTGCGGGCACTCGCTGCCGGTGCTTAAAAGGTACGACGATTATCTTAAGCACTGGTACGGGGAAAAATACATGGAGCTGCTGCCGTTTTCCGACAGAAATTCCGTCCATGACGTTATCCGCATAGACCTCGGAGATAAGCTGTTTCGGGAAACCGAAAACGGCGATTTCCATCAGATGGACTTCCGCGGAGAGCTGTATGATAAGATGAAAAATGATGAGGCGAAGTGACATAACAGGAGGCAGCTTATGTCAATTCATATGAGTCTAAGGCTTGCGTGGCATAGCGACGGCTGTAAAGCTATCATTGATATGATAATATCAAAGCAGTAAAAACCCTGCCGGCTTTAATCAAAGTCGGCAGGGTTATTATCTTGATCTTGTTCTACAGGGTCCATGTGTATCGACATATCTATATTGAGCCGTTGTTTTATCAGCTGTTCAATATTATCGGCGTGTTCATGCACGAACGCGAAGCTCTCGTCCGCGTTAAACTCCACATGGCAGCTGCCTATGGATTTAGCGGGGCCGTAGGTGTGTATCATTATATCATGCACTCCTACCGCCGCTTCGTCGCTTTGTACTATGGATTTTATCTCCTCTATCACCTCGGGGCTTGCCGCTTTTCCGAGTATCTCGTCTACTATCGCGCTTATCATGTCCGAGCCGGATTTAATTATGAACAGCGATACCAGCGTACCCGCTATCCCGTCGAACGGGAAGGTAAGAAAATAGGACAGTATCACCGACAGCAGAGCCGCGCCGGTGGATATTGCGTCGCTGCGGCTGTCCTTTGCGGCGGCGATAAGCACGGTGGAATCTATCCTGCGGCCGAGGATATTGTTAAATAAATACATTCTCAGCTTTATAAAGACCGATACCGCCAGCAAAATTATAATGACAGGGTCGATATTCATTGGCTCCGGCAGGAATATCTTTTCCACCGAGGACTTAAACAGCACCAGCCCCATCGACAGTATCACCACCGATATGGTCAGGGAGGCTATATATTCCGCCCGCCCGTGACCGTAAGGGTGCGCCTTATCCGCGGGCTTAGAGGCTATCCGGCAGCCGAGTAAAGTGACTATGCAGTTCGCGCAGTCGGAAAGGTTGTTGAACGCGTCGGAGCAGATCGCCGTGGAGTTTGCGAATACTCCGGCGATAATTTTTACAAGGAATAACGTCAAATTGCAGCAGATACCGCATATTCCGCTGAGAGAGCCGTATTCTCTGCGAGTGACGGGATCGTTTATTTTTTCCGGCTCGCGGACAAAGCGGTCTATCAGCCGTCTTTCCAGAAAATTGTTTTTTATAATTATCAGCCCCTTGAGGTATCAGGTGTAAGATCGGACTTATATATTTATATTCGCTTCATTATATTGTATGAATTTTTTTACAAATTGACCGTCCCGCATGCCTACATGCCTAAAGCGGAACGGTCATAAATTATTCGGTCGTCGAGGCGGCGGGCTGTTCGGTAGGAAGCTCTTTTTTCTTTTTATCCTTGAACGCCACTTTTAACAGCACCGGCGTGATTATTGTAGTTACCATTACCATAATGACTATCGGGCCGAACACCGAGGAGCTGAGCAGTCCGAGCGACAGGCCCTTGTCCGCTACGATAAGCGCGACCTCTCCGCGGGATATCATGCCTATTCCTATTTGTATCGATTCCGAGGTGGTATAACGGCACAGCTTTGCGCCGAGTCCGCAGCCTATTATCTTTGTAATGACCGCCACTACCAGCAATACCAGCGAGAATATCAATATATTTGCCGACATTTCCGGCAATGTCACTTTAAGTCCTATACTTGCGAAGAATATCGGCGACAGCAGCATATAAGACAACGTGCTTATCCTGCGCTCGATGTAATTTGTCTTGGATACGCCGGATATTACCAGACCTGCGACGAATGCGCCGGTGATATTAGCCACGCCGAATACCTCTTCCGCAACATAGGCGAAGATAAGGCACAGCGCGAAGCTTACTATCGCGTATCTGCGAAGATTGTATGTGGTGCGCTTCATCCAGATATTGAGTATATAGTGCAGCAGTATTCCCACCAGCACCGCGAAAACGAAGAACAGGAATATCTTAAGCAATGTAAGCCCTATATTTACATTCGGGTCGGCAAGGCTGGTTATGATGGTCAGCGCGATTATTCCCAGCACGTCGTCTATCAGCGCCGCGCCTAATATCGCGTTGCCCGCGCGGGTGGAGAGCTTGCCCATCTCCTTAAGAGTTTCCACCGTTATACTTACCGAGGTAGCGGTTAAGATAACGCCGACGAATATATTCTGCAATAACGTTCCCGCCGCTAAATTCGGGTCGGATACGCCGAAGCATGCGGCCACTATCGCGCCGCCGCCGAGCGGGACGAGCACGCCGCACAGCGCGATTATAGTGCTTGCAAGCCCGCACTTTTTCATTTCGCCTATATCCGTTTCCAGTCCGGCGGAGAACATCAATACTACTACGCCTATTTCTGACAATGCCGACAGCACCGGCTGATTGTCAAGGGAGATAATGTTCAAAGCTACCGGACCTAAAACGATACCGGCGAGCAAAGCGCCTACTACCTGCGGCAATCGTATCTTGCCGGATACCAGTCCTAAAAATTTTGTAAGCAGTAATATTATAGCTATCGATAAAAGATATGAATAATCCATCTTTCTACCCCTCCGCTTTTTGTTCTGTATATATAATAAGTGTTCTTTTTTGCCACCTAATATTTTATCACTTATTAAAAATATGTCAACGACGAATTTTACTTCCGTTAAAATTTTTTCGTTAAATTGGGATTTTGAACAAAAGGATAAACCGCAGGTCAAGTTTTATTGTGATTTTTTTAATTTAATAAAGTTAATTATTTCCGGTTAGGCTTCCTCGTGCCTCCATTGACATCTACTTTCTTTTATAGTATAATTGAATAAAATCGACAGGGACCCAAGCCGTCCCGTTTATATGGGCGGCGGAAAGGATAATTGTTATGTCAAAGCTTATGTTAGGCAATCAGGCGGTCGCAAGAGGATTGTACGAGGCGGGGGTATCCGTCGTATCCTCCTATCCCGGCACGCCGAGCACGGAGATAACCGAATTTGCGTCAAAATACCCCTCGGATAAAATTTACTGCGAATGGGCGCCGAATGAAAAGGTCGCCTGCGAGACCGCGATAGGTGCGAGCATTTCCGGCGCGCGCAGCTTTTGCGCGATGAAGCACGTCGGGCTGAACGTAGCGGCCGACCCGCTGTTCACCGCCTCCTATACCGGAGTAAACGGCGGTATGGTGATAGCGGTCGCGGACGATCCGGGCATGCACAGCTCCCAGAACGAGCAGGATTCCCGCCATTACGCGATAGGCGCAAAGGTACCCTGCCTTGAGCCGTCCGACTCGAAAGAATGTAAAGACTTTACACTGACAGCATACGACATATCGGAAAAATTCGACACACCGGTAATTTTAAGGCTTACCACCCGCGTAAGTCATTCCCAGTCCGAAGTCGAAGAGCTCGAGCCGACGGAATACAGCTTAAAGGATTATAACAAGGATATTGCAAAATACGTCATGACTCCGGCGAACGCCATTAAAAAGCATGTACTGGTAGAACAGCGCACCGCCGCTCTTACCGAGTACGCCGAAAGCTGCGCGCTGAACATCATCGAGGACTTCGGCTCGGATATCGGCGTGATAACCTCCGGTATCTGCTATCAGTACGCTAAAGAGGCGCTGGGGGATAAAGCGAATTATCTTAAGCTCGGCATGGTAAACCCCTTGCCGGTAAAGCTGATAAAGGATTTTGCCGCTAAGTGCAAAACGGTATATGTGATAGAGGAGCTGGACGACGTTATCGAAACTCACTGCCGCAGTATAGGGGTAAACGTCATCGGCAAGGAAAAATTCACCTATCTCGGAGAATATTTCCAAAGCACGATAAAGAAGGTCATACTCGGCGAAACGGACAGCTTCAAGGAATTTCCCGAACCGATACCGGTGCGGCCTCCGGTGCTTTGCGCGGGCTGTCCGCACAGAGGTATTTTTTACATACTGAAAAAGCTCGGTGTTACGGTGAGCGGCGATATAGGCTGCTATACTTTAGGCTCCGCCGCGCCGCTTTCGGCGATGGATACCACGGTATGTATGGGCGCGTCGGTCAGCGGGCTGCACGGCTTTAACAAAGGCAGACGCGGCGAATATGAGGGTAAGGCGGTCGCGGTGATAGGCGACAGCACCTTTATACACAGCGGCGTTACCGGTCTTATAAATATCGCCTACAACCGCAGTAATTCCACCGTGATAATACTGGATAACAGCATAACCGGTATGACCGGCCACCAGAATAATCCCGCGAACGGAAAGAACATTTACGGCGATCCCGCGGCGGCGGTAGACCTTGAGGCGCTTGCAAGGGCGGTAGGTATAAACAGTGTCAGAGTGGTAGACCCTAACGACCTTGCCGCCGTCGAACAGGCGGTAAAGGAAGAGCTTGCAAAGCCGGAGCCGTCGGTGATCATCGCACGCAGACCCTGCGCTTTGCTGAAAACCGTAAAGCACAAGCCGCCGTTTAAGATAAACGCGGATAAATGCAAAAACTGCAAGTCGTGCATGAGGATAGGCTGTCCGGCTATCTGCTGGGGAGAAAAGCACGTTACTATAGATCAGACGCTGTGCGTAGGCTGCGGATTATGTACCCAGCTGTGCAAATTCGGCGCGATAGAAGAATAAAGGCGGTGTTGATATGAACAAAGCTATAATGATAGTAGGAGTCGGCGGACAGGGAACGCTGCTTGCCAGCCGTATACTCGGAAATGTGCTTATAAGCTCCGGCAAGCAGGTAAAGGTGAGCGAGGTACACGGAATGAGCCAGCGCGGCGGCTCGGTAGTGACCTATATAAAATACGGCGACGAGGTTTACAGTCCGGTGATAGAAAAGGGTCAGGCGGATATAATAATCAGCTTTGAGCTTTTAGAGGCGGCTCGCTGGATGTCCTATCTTAAAGAGGGCGGCGAGCTTATCACCAACACTCAGCGCATTTCACCCATGCCGGTAATAACCGGAGCGCAGAGCTATCCCGAAAATATCGAGGATAAGATACGCGCGGCGGGGGTAAAGCTGACGGCGGTGGACGCTTTGGCGGCGGCGGAAAAGGCGGGCAGCTCCCGCTCGGTAAACGTCGTGCTGATGGGCGTGCTCTCAAAGCTGCACAATGCTTTTGACAAAGAGCTGTGGGAAA
The DNA here is from genome assembly GCA_947624435.1 of uncultured Ruminiclostridium sp. Lineage (GTDB taxonomy): Bacteria > Bacillota > Clostridia > Oscillospirales > Ruminococcaceae > Ruminiclostridium_E. The sequence goes on along the minus strand of CANQKE010000022.1, from coordinate 10,089 downwards.
AAGCCGTGGAGCAGTGCGTTCCTCAAAAAGTGCTGGAGATAAACCAAAAGGCGTTTGCCCTCGGCCGAGAGCTGGTATAAAATGAGAGTGCTTAAAGGCTGCGCGGCAAAGGACGGCTTTTATCTGCCGGCTGAATTTGAGCGGCAGGCGGGCTGTATCATGATATTCCCCGAAAGGGCGGATTCCTGGCAGTACGGAGCGGTAAAGGCCCGTCAGGCGTTTGCCGCTGTCGCATCGGAAATATCAAAGTGCGAAAGCGTCACGGTACTTGCAAGCGCGGCGCAGTATAAAAACGCGCGGAGGATAATGCCGCCGTCTGTTCGAGTAGTGGAAATGTCTACAGATGACGCATGGGCAAGAGATATATCGCCGGAATTTCTCACCGACGGCAAGGGGACTTTGCGCGGGGCGAGCTTCGGCTTTAACGCGTGGGGCGGACTTTACGACGGATTGTATTTTCCGTGGGATAAGGACGACGCAGCTTCCGAAAAGCTGTGCGATCTGTTTAACGTCGATATGTACGACTGCCATGACTTTATCCTCGAGGGCGGAAGTATAAGCTGCAACGGAAAAGGCACGCTGCTTACCACCGAGGAATGCCTGCTCAGCAAGGGCAGGAACCCCTCTCTTACCAAACAGCAGATAGAGCAAAAGCTGTGCGACTTTCTGGGCGTTAAAAAGGTGATATGGTTAAAGCACGGGCTTATCGGCGACGAAACGAACGGCCATGTGGATAACATCTGCGTATTCTGCGCCGAGGACGAGGTAATACTGTCATGGGACGAGAACGAAAACAGCGAGCAGCACGCAATTTGTCGGGAATGCTCGGATATCCTCGAAAATTCCACCACCGCCGACGGCAGACCGATAAAGGTGCATAAGATACCCATGCCCTCTCCCGTTTTCATGACCGAGGAGGAATGCGCGGGGCTGGATTATTTTAACGGAGCGCCCACCCGCACAGCGGATATACCATTAAGTGCGAGCTACGTAAATTTGTTTATCGCAAACGACCGCGTAGTCATGCCGTTTTTCGGTGGGGAGAACGCCGAGGCGGATCTTCACGCTAAAGAAATTTTGCAAAAAATATTCCCCGACCGAAAAGTGACGGGGATATACGCGCGGGATATTCTTATAGGCGGCGGAAATATCCACTGCATAACGCATCAGATACCGGAATAAACAGCGAGAAAGGCGGTGCCGAAATGAAAAAACTTACCTTGGCGGCGGTCCAGATGTCCTGCTGTGAGGAGCGGGAGGAAAACATTGAAAAGGCGGTCGGCTTTGTTTATGAGGCGGCGGACAAAGGTGCTGATATAATACTGCTGCCGGAGCTGTTTGAAACGCCGTATTTCTGCCAGCAGAGAAATTACGATTTTTACTACATGGCGGAAAAGACCGAGGACAACCCCGCGGTAAAGCGGCTGTGCGCAGCGGCGCGGCAGACCGGCACCGTGATACCGGTAAGCTTTTATGAAAAATGCGGGAACACCGCTTTTAATTCCGTTGCCGTGATAGACGCGGACGGCACTGTTCTCGGAGTATACCGCAAAAGTCATATACCGGACGACCACTTCTATCAGGAGAAATTTTACTTTTCGCCCGGCGACACCGGATTTAAGGTGTGGGATACCAAATTCGGCAAAATAGGCGTGGGTATATGCTGGGATCAGTGGTTTCCGGAGGCGGCGCGCTGCATGGCGCTTATGGGCGCGCAGCTGTTACTTTATCCCACCGCGATAGGCAGCGAGCCGATACTCGAATGTGACTCCATGCCGCACTGGCGCAGAGCTATGCAGGGTCACGCGGCGGCAAACCTCGTTCCCGTGGCGGCGGCGAACCGCATAGGCACCGAGTACGTTTATCCGTCCGAGGAAAATCAGCAGCAAAGCTCCTCGCTGACGTTCTACGGCTCGTCGTTCATCACCGACGCGACCGGAAAAATAATAGCCGGAGCCGACCGTAAAACGGAGGGGATAATAACGGCGGAGTTAAATCCCGACGCGGATGAGGAACTCAGGCAAAGCTGGGGCGTTTTCCGCGACCGCCGGCCGGAGCTTTACGGGAGATTATTGGAATACTGAATATTAAAAAGTCCGTTTTGAAAGCGGACTTTTTTAATATATCAATTCTTTTCTGAGTTGTTCGAGTATCTTCTTTTCTCTGCGGGAAACCTGCACCTGAGTCATACCGAGCAGCTCGGCGGTCTTGCTTTGGGTAAGCTCCTCTCCGTAACGCAGCCAGATAAGCCTGCGGTCGTCGGCGTTCAGTCTGTCCAGTGACTGGCGCAGCGCGATTTTCTCCACCGATAAGGCTTGCGGCGGCTCTACCGCTATATCCGCCTGCTTTCCCTCGTCGTCATCGTCGTAAACGGTGAGCGACAATGCGGGCTGTGACGCGGAAAGCGCCATCGCCGCCTGCTCGCAGCTTATCCCCAATCGGTCGGCAAGCTCGCTGAGTCGGGGTTCCTGCCCCTCTTTTTGCAATTCTTCCTTAAGCCGGTAGAGTTTTATGGAAAGCTCCTTTAACGGCCGGCTCACCTTGACCGCGCCGCTGTCGCGGAACAGCTGCTTTATCTCTCCGAGTATAACGGGTACGGCGTAGGTGGAGAATTTCAGCCCGCGTTCCGGCTCGAAGCGGTTTCCGGCTTTCACAAGACCCATAAGTCCAGCGGAATAAAGTTCCTCGTAATCTATGCCGCGCCCGCGGAATTTCCCCGCCAGAGCATGGACTAACGCTATATGCTCGGTGATGAAAGAATTGTCGTGCTCTCCGCTCATTTTTTGCCCAGCTTCTTTTCCATTATTACGGTAGTTCCGCGCCCCGGCGTGGAGGATACTTTCAGCCGGTCGGTAAAGCTCTCCATCACCGAAAAGCCCAGCCCCGCGCTCTCCCCGTACTGCGACGTGGTGAACAGCGGGGTCATAGCCTGCTTTATGTCCTCTATGCCGCAGCCCTTGTCCCGCACCTTTATGTAAATACCGCCGTCATACAGCCGCGCGGTTATCTCTATTTCTCCTATGGTATCGGCGTAGGCGTGTACTATGCAGTTTGTCACCGCCTCAGACACCGCCGAGCGCAGATCGCTCAGCTCCTCCACCGTAGGGTCAAGCTGCGCGGCAAACGCCGCCACCGCCGAGCGCGCAAAGCTCTCATTTCGGGATAACGCGGGTATTTTAAGCTTAAAGCTGTTGTTGTATTGTTTTTTCGACATTTTATTTTGCTCCTTTTCGGTCGTCGTTTATGATAAGTCGGGTAAGCCCCGCCAGCATAAGCAGCTTTCGCACCGGCGGGGAGGGATTTTTCACCGCCAGCCCGCCGCCGAGCGATTCCATAAGGCGCTGCCTGCCTAAGATAAGCCCTATGCCGGAGCTGTCGCAAAATTCTACCCCGGACAATTCCAGTATCAGCATGGAGGGCATGCTGCGTTCTATCTCGCCGTCTAAGCGTATCCGTATTTCAGAAGCGGTGTGGTGGTCGATATCGCCGCCTATCGCCGCACAAAGATATTTATCGCCGTGAGTGATTGTAAGCTTCATAACGCCTGTCCTTTCTTTTTATGACATTGTAGCATAATGTTTTTGAAAAAACGCTCGAAAATAGGGGAACGAAAAAATTTTTTCATAAAAATAAGGCTTCGCTCGTAAAAGCGAAGCCTTATACACGCCTATATCAAAATCATGCCGGCTTAAATTAAAGCCTTTAATATTATCATCTCGGCGATAGCTTTACAGCCGTCGTATATCTCGTTGTACGCGGTCTCAAAATCGCCGCTGTACCACGGGTCGGATACGTCGCCGCCGGTCGTGAAGTCCTTGAGCTTATGTATCTTGCCCTCAGGGTCGGAGCCGAATATCCGGTGCATATTGCGGATATTCATGCTGTCCATGCCGATAAACATGTCATACTTATCATAATCGCTTTTAGTTAGCTGCACCGCGCGTTTACCGGAGCAGTCTATACCGTGGCGGCGCAGCTGCTCTTTAGCGGGAGGGTAGACCGGATTTCCGCGTCCTCCGTAAATTTCTTCGGTGCTGGTCGCCGAGGAGCTTATAACGAGATCGGCAGCCTTGCCCCTTTTGCAAAGCATATCCCGCAAAATATATTCCGCCATCGGTGAACGGCAGATATTGCCGTGACATACAAACATTATCCTGAACATTGTTACGCCCCTTTGAAAAGTATCTGCTATTATTTTAGCATATTTTTATAAAAAAGCCAAGAGCTTATGTTTTCGGGGCTAAGTTCATCTTAAAGGCTTGTGTTAATGGCTTGCGGCGTATGAGCTTACGCGCTGGTCGTTAAGGTCTTTGTATTCCAGACAGAACACGTAATCGGTTTCGCCTTCTATCATGGTATAGACCGACCGGAATTTTACGGTGTCGCCGGGCTGGGGATATCCCTCTCCTTTGCCCAGAGTATCCTTGGTAACGTCGGTGGCAGAGCCTACTCCTAAGTACAAAGTGCCGTCCTTTTGAAAGCCCCTGCCGTCCGGTTTTTCCGCGGAGAGCGACAAACTGCTTGCGGTTATGCCGAAGTCCGACGCGGTGTAATCCTCCGGGTATTTTATCTCATAGTCCACCTCGTAAAACTTGATAAAATCCTCGTCCGGCTGCTCTAATATCCAGAAATTATTGCCGTCGTTATATGCGTCTACCGATGCTTGTGCGTCGGGGTTTACATTTACTATGCGCCAGTAAATGACCTCCTGCTTTTCCGACTCCGGGTTGTATGCCATCGACTTTATCCACTCTCCTAAGGGAGCGGGGGAGTACGGGTCGGTGTACTGATCGTCGTCGGCGTTTGCCGCCCCGCCGGATGAGCTTTCCGCCTCGCTGCTTTCCTCGGTTTTGCTTTCTTCGCTGCTTTCTCCGTTGGATCCGTCGGGTGATTCGCTGTCCGCGCTGCTTTCCTCGGTATTGCTGCCCTGACTGCTTTCCTCGGTCTTATTGTCGGAAACCGACTGCACGCTGCTTTCGGAATTTACAGCCGAGCCGCCGGTGTTTTTACTTTCGGAGCACGCGCATATATTAAGGCAGATAATGCCGCAAAGCGCCGCCGAAAGCAGAGATTTTGATTTTGATTTCATGGTTTTATCCTCCCGCAAAATTTTGTAAGAAGATAATAACACATGCAGGCGGCAGGGTCAAGGGATTTTGGATATTCGGTCAATCAGCTTGGATATTCGGTAAGAATATGCTCAGCTCAAAGTACCTGTCCTGCTCCGAGGTGATGATATCGCCGCCGTATTTTTCGCATATCGCCCTCATATTTTCAATGCCGAAGCCGTGTAAAAGGGCGTTGTCTTTCGAGCTTATGTCTTTTTTCGCTTTGCCGGAGGTCTTGTTTTTTACATAGATCGAGATACCGCCCGCTATGGGGAGAACGCGTATTTCTACGGCGCGGTCTTTTTTGTCCTCTATGCGGCGGCATTCTTCGATAGCGTTATCCGTCGCGTTGCCGAGCAGTATGCAAAAATCTATTTCATCTACCCCGCCGAGGCTGTCCAGCACCACCGAAACGTATCTGCTGCCGCAAAGATCGTTTATTTCCTCCAGCTTTGCCTTCAGCAGAGCGTCCACCGTCGGTATACCGGAAGAACGTCCGACAGGGCCGACTATTTTCTCGGTATACTCCCGCAGCTTTTGCTGCGCCTGCGCTATTTTGCCCTGTTCAAGATAAGAGTTTATCGCCAGCGAGAAATTTTTCACGTCGTGGATATTTTTACCCGCGAGCCTTGCGTTGTCCCTTATATTCTCGTACTCCTTGACCTTAAGCTTATATTGCAGTTCAAGCTCTTTGAGCCGCCGTTGGTATTCCTTGTATTTTATCTGACGGTCGTTAAGGATAAACACGGATATCACCGCCGCCGCCATTATCACTATAGCGGTGACCGACAGGAAAGCGTTGCTCTGATCATCGCCCGTAAACATACCGTCTATCATAAAGACCATATAGAATATTATCAATACAAAAATTATCAGCAGCGCCGCCGAAAAGCCGCTGTCAAACTCCCCGCGCGGCTTTTTCGCACTGACGAACAGCTTTACCGCGATAAAGGCTGTCAGCTTGCTTATCACTATGTCGATGATATACGTCATATCCGTCCCTATGATGCTGCCGACGTTTGTACCGAGCAGCGCGGCGGTCGCCGTGCCGGTGATTATTTCCGCGGCGCACATCAGTATAAAGACTATCAGCGCGGTATATGCTCTTTTCAGCAGTCCGCAGTCGTTACAGTATGATATTATTATAATGGCCAGTATGCTGATACCGGCTTTCAGAGGGAATATATCTATAAACAGCGAGTTTGCCGACAATAGAACAAACGCCGCGCAGTCTAGTATTATTTTAAGACGGCGGTCGTTTTTTGGCGTTGTAAAAACACTGTAAAACAGCGAATATATATAAACCTCTGCGGCACAGCCCGCTATTATCGTGATAGTTCGTAAGATATCCATGTCATGCCCCCGAAAGATAACGGTTAAGCTCCGATAAAAACGACTTATATGCCCGTCTGCTGATATATTTTGTTTCTCCGTTGTCTAATTCCACGGCGGTGGGAGTAACGCGCCTTACATGGCAGAGGTTCACAATAATGCCTTGCTCTATTTTGGAAAAACCCAGCTTTGACAGCTTCTTTTCCACTTCCTTTACGGTATCGTTGTACAGATATTCATGGTCGGCGGTCTTTACCGAAAGATGTCTGCCGCGCGTTTCTATATAAATTATGTCGGAGGACTTTAATATCACTTTTTCATGCCCGAAATTTATCTCAAAGGTGCTGTGCCTCAGCGCTATCGTCTTTACCGCCCTGTCCAGCTCATAGCGCAGGTCGCTGTATTCTATAGGCTTGAACATATACTGAAACGCGTTGACATAAAATGCCTCGTTCACATATTTTTTATGAGCCGTCGTAAAAATTATAAGAGGACTTCCTCCGGCGGCGCAGATACGCTTTGCCGCGTCTATGCCGCTTATCCCGTTCATCTCGATGTCAAGAAAAATTATGTCGTATCTCTCGCCATCGTCGTATTTTTTCAGCAGCAGCTCGGCGCTGTCGGCATAAAAGGTTTCCGCCTTATATTCGCTCATGCCGTCAAAATACCGCTTTATCTTTTCGATACACTCTTTTTCGTCGTCAACGACCGCTATTCGTATCATATCCTCACCCGCTTTAATGCTATTTTATCACAAGGCCTTAATTTTGTCCACCCCTTTTATTATTGTACCGCAAATCGTTCTGCCGGTATCATTTCAGCATATTTTTATAAAAAAGCCAAGAGGTTTGCTGATTGACAAACAGCCGATTTTATAGTATAATGGATTTATCATTAACGTAAGCTTTAACGTAAGCTTTTGATACAGGAGGAGCTTTATGAGATTTGAAAACGATAACGGGGCATTGGTATGCTATAATAACGGCGAAATGCTCCGTATAGAGGCATGGGGCAAGGATTCTTTCAGAGTGCGCAGCACCATGCTCGGAAAATTCACCGGCAACGATTGGGCGCTTACCGAAACGCCGGAAAAGACCGAGGCGGTGGTAAAGACCGAGCTTATCGACCACTGGGCAGGCGACGGAAATATAGATAAGCGCGAGATCGCCTCTATCACCAACGGCAGGATAAAGGCGGTAGTGAATTTTGTGGGTATCATCTCGTTCTACAGGGACGACGATCTGATACTGCGCGAGTATTTCCGTATGTACGACGGCACTATCTCTAAGAGCAGCCGCTGCCTCAAGGTGATAAACCGCGAGTGGAAAGGCGTGTTCGGCGGTACGGAATATTCGCTGAACGTAAAATTCGAGCCGAACGACAGCGAGAAGATATTCGGCATGGGGCAGTATCAGGACGGCTGTCTTGACCTTAAGGGCTGCGGGCTGGAGCTTGCACAGCGCAACTCCCAGATATCCGTGCCGTTCGCGGTGTCATCGCTGGGTTACGGCTTTTTGTGGAACAATCCCGCCGTGGGACGCGTGACCTTCGGCAAGAACTACACCGAATGGATAGCACGCTCCACCCGCGAGATGGATTATTACATAACCGCCGCAGATACTCCCAAGCAGATAATAGATAACTACACCAAGGCGACCGGACATGCGGACATGTTCCCGGAAGAGCTTATGGGATTATGGCAGTGCAAGCTGAGATACCGCACCCAGGACGAGGTATTGACCGTTGCCCGTCAGTATCAGAAAGAGGGCATAAAGATAGACCAGATAGTGATAGACTTTTTCCACTGGACGGTGCAGGGCGACTGGAAATTCGACAAGCAATACTGGCCCGACCCCAAGGCTATGGTGGACGAGCTGCACAGCATGGGCATTAAAGTCATCGTTTCGGTATGGCCGTCGGTGGACAGAAAGAGCGAAAATTTCTATCCCATGATGGAAAAGGGACTTTTGATAAGAACAGAGCGCGGCGCACAGCAGACCTACGATTATCAGGGCGACTGTGTGGAGATAGACCCGTTCAATCCCGAAACCCGCAAATATGTATGGGAAGTATGTAAGAAAAATTACTACGATCTAGGCATAGACGCGTTCTGGCTGGATAATTCCGAACCGGATTACGGCGTGTATGATTTTGAGAATTACAGATACTCTGCCGGCCCCGCGCTGGAAGTCAGCAACATGTACCCGCAGATGTACAGCCGCGTATTCTACGACGAGATGAAAAAGGACGGCAAGCCGGTCGTGAATCTGCTCAGATGTGCATGGGCAGGCTCGCAGAAGTACGGCAACGTGGTATGGTCGGGCGACGTGCCCTCCACCTTTGAGGCATTCAAGGATCAGCTGCAATGCGGACTGAATATGGGTCTTGCGGGAATACCGTGGTGGACTACCGACATAGGCGGCTTTATGACCGACGACGTAAACGATCCGGATTTCAGACAGCTGCTTATAAGATGGTATCAGTTCGCGGTATACTCGGCAGTGCTGCGTATGCACGGCGACAGAGGCCCGTACAACATACCCCCGCTGGACACCCGCGACTGGGGCGGCGGATACCTGCACACCGGTCAGCCCAACGAGCTTTGGAGCTACGGCGAGGATAATTATAAGATAATGCGCAAGTATTACGATATCCGCATAGAGATGCACGACTATATCAAAAAGCTGTATGAGGAGGCTCATACCAACGGTTCGCCGCTTATCAGAGCGATGTTCTACGAATTCCCGAACGACGAAAAATGCTGGAATATCAACGATCAGTATATGTTCGGTGAGAAGTATCTGGTAGCTCCTATCTTCCAGCTTAATCAGTTTGAACGCGAGGTATACCTCCCCGAGGGTAACTGGAAGCTGACCTCTACCTCAGAAACATTCACCGGAGGACAGACCATAAAGGTGGACGCGCCTATCGAGTATATGCCGGTATTTGAAAAAATTTAACAACGTTTCTGCCGAAGACGTAAGTCTTCGGCAGAATATTTAACGGAGGGGGGAATATCAATGACGCTTTATATAGACTGCTGCGCTAGGGAAAATTCCAGAACGCGAATACTTGCAAAGGCATTGCTCGAAAAACTCGGCGGGCATGAGGAGCTTTACCTTTATAAAGAGGGACTTAGATTTCTTGACGCTAAGCGTTTGGCAAAGCGGGAAAAGCTTATCGCCGCGGGGGAATACGACGACCCCGAATTTAAGTATGCAAGGCAATGGGCGGCTGCCGATACCATCGTGATAGCCGCGCCGTTTTGGGATCTTTCTTTCCCGGCGGTGCTTAAAGCGTATATAGAAAATATCTACATCACCGGCATAGTTTCCCGCTACGATGAGGACGGCAGACCGCAGGGGCTTTGCAAGGCCGGAAAGCTGTACTTTGTCACCACCGCCGGAGGCCCTCTCGATGAGCGGTACGGGTATGAATATATCCGCACGCTTGCCCGCGACTATTTCGGGATAAAAGAGGTAAAGCTGATAAAGGCGGAAATGCTGGACGTGGTCGGCTTTGACGAAAAGGAGATAATGGACAGGGCGATAAACGACCTGCCGAACCTGATGTAAACAAGGATGTTTATCTATAGAGTAATATAATAACAGACTATAGAAAAAGGTGTTCAAATTCCGGAAGGAAAGAG
>CANQKE010000021.1 GCA_947624435.1 uncultured Ruminiclostridium sp. | reverse complement strand
CGACCAAGATCTCTCTTAGTCGCTTTGCATAATTTTTCTTTTAAATTTTTGTCTAACTTTTTGGGGTCAGATCATTTGAAGTCTGGCAGCTCTTTTTTCAATATAGTTTCAATATAGAATTCCGTTTTCTTTCATTTTAACAATTTCCGGCGTGGTTTCATCGTATTTCCCGACGATGTAAAACAGATAATTTCGCAGATTTATGATATCCTCTCTGTCCATTGCCACAGTCAGGTAGTTGGCTGTCAAGCCGTCATGCCAGAAGTATACTTTCCATTCCATAGAGATATCGGCGATTTCTTGCCCGGGCTGTATATACAAAATTCGGGGATTGTTTCGTAAATCCTCCTTTGGCATAAATTCAAAGCAGAAATCCGGCTCGATATGTTCTACTTCCGCTGGATTGGATAATCTATCATTTAGCAAATCGTCAAGGGCTTGTGCCAAGTCGTCAACTTCGCCCGATAGGAAAACCTCTTCATTTTCTTTTTTGTAGTTGAGCCACGGCTCAGAAAAAAACGAAAAACTTACCTTACACCAATAGTCGCATTCATCACCGGTGCGAGCATTTCGTTTTGTATACTGTTGGATTTGAAGCTCTACGGCAATCCCATCCAGATCCATTTTAAGCCGCATATATTAAGCTCCCCTTTCTTTTACTTTCTTTTGTTTGTTAAAAATTGTTCTATCTGCTCAATTATTAGCAAAAGAAACGATCGCATCAATATTATCAATGATAAATTGCTGTGCGTCCCTGTTATAAACGACGACGCGGTAATTCCCGTAGATACCGTTTCTGATTTCGACGGTAATGCCCAGCTTTTCTCCCTCTTCGGTAGGCAGCTTTTGGGATCTTCCGTTTGTGCCCGGCTCTTCCAAAAGCGCGCCGATACCCATAAGCCATGTTGTAACATGCTTATAACAAAACGGTTTCATTATGTTAGTGTCGACCAAAGCGTTGATCCTGTTAGTTATTTCGGTTATCGGTATAGGAGCTTCTGAAAAGGAAAACCTGGCAAGCTGTTCCTGAGTGACAGCGAACGGAATGCGTGTTGACTTTTTGCAGGGAATAACCACGCATGCCTGGGCGATTTTTTCAAGCTCCGTCATAGCTGCCTCCCTGTAATTTAACAAGTGATTTGCCCGTTTCATATATCATTATACTATACTTTTCGGGGTTGTCAAGGGGATAGCTAATGAATATAAGATTGCCTTACTTGCATTTCAACACCGATTTTTTTGAACGTTTTTCTTGTCTGACAACGGATATTTTGCCGGTATCTTAAATTTCTCCCAGCTCGTTGATTTTTATATTTTGAGTCAAAATGTCCGCATACCGGATAGTGCGAAGCCTCGGCATGCCGCTGCTGCATTCTTCTATCTGAAAAATGTGCGGGTATACTCCTTTTATCACGACAGTATCATTATCAACGGATACTTTCGGCCGCGTCATGGAAACGCTGATATGAATTTTGGCGTTCGTATGATACAAACAATTTATTCTTTTCTTTATCTCGTCTAATGAAGCCATAATAACCTCCCGTCGAAGAATAAACCGCCTGATTTCTCAGGCGATGATCCGTTACTTAAAAGTGTTCAAAACACCTTTTTTATGTTTATAGTATATAATTATTGTAGCATAAAAAACGGAAAAAATCAAGAAGCCGACTTGATTTTTTTCTTGTTTTTGTTGTAGTGCTGCAATTTTGATCTATAGCAAATTTTCAAATTATATTGAAAAAATTAAGAGAATATGATATAATAATGCTATAAAAATGAAACAAATTCTACGAGCTTTTCATATTATGCTGACATAATCTGTGCAGCATTTTGCAAAAACAGTATATGTTGTATATAGTAAGGAAGATCAAAAATGAAAGCAGAACGAAATAAAACAATAGATATTACTGTTGAAGAAGGAAAAAAATATTTGGAAAAGTGTATCTCGGTTACGCAAAAAACTGAAACTTCTTCTGTGCTTGATAAAACTATAATAGGAGATACATTTGCTGCTCTGCCATTACTTCCGGAAAAGTTTGTCGACCTTTTGATCGCGGATCCGCCATACAATCTTGATAAAGATTTTAATGGAAAAAAATTCAAAAAGACAACGGATGATTTGTACGAAGAATACACGGAAGCATGGATAAAACAAGTCCTCCATGTATTGAAAGATAACGCTAGCGTATATGTTTGTTGTGATTGGCAATCAAGCCCTGCTATAGGGAAGGTGTTGAAAAAATATTTTATCATTCAGAATCGTATTACTTGGCAAAGAGAAAAAGGGCGTGGCGCTTTGAACAATTGGAAAAACGGCATGGAAGATATATGGTTTGCAACTAAATCAAAGAAATATACATTTAATGCCAATGATGTGAAAATTCGCCGAAAAGTAATAGCACCGTATAAAGTAGACGGCAAGCCTAAGGATTGGGAAGAAACCGAAGACGGAAATTTCAGGAATACTTACCCGTCCAATTTCTGGGATGACATTTCTATTCCTTATTGGTCTATGCCGGAAAATACTGCTCACCCCACACAAAAGCCCGAAAAATTGCTGGCAAAACTGATTCTTGCAAGTTCAAATCCAAACGATGTTATTTTAGATCCCTTTCTCGGCTCCGGTTCTACATCTGTTACGGCAAAAAAACTTAAACGCCATTATATCGGTATAGAGCAGAATGTGCAGTATTGTGTATGGGCAGAAAAGCGCCTTGAAATGGCCGAGTATGATAAATCGATACAAGGTTATACAGACGGTGTTTTCTGGGAAAGAAACACAAATGCTATACAAAAGAAAACCGGGAATTCTCAGCTTACTTTATGGGAGAATAAGGATGTATAACAAATTTGCTGTTGATCGATTGATAGATATTATAGAGTCCAATAACGGTATTGGTGATAAAGAAAAACTTGCCGATTTGGTTCAAAAAGAATTTAATCTGGTCAAAGACCGTAAAGTATTTGCAAATGAAAATTTTGCAATTAGGTTTAGCAAGTCGGAACATAAAAGAATGAGCAATACGGTTTTGTCTTTATCGGCTCTTCAAAAATATGATGCCAAACCGTTTTTCGTTTGTATCGTTGCTCATATGACTAATTACTTGTTGTTAGCAAATACAACGTTCTTAAAGAAAATCAGCCATTCTTCTAAGGAATTGCAAGTCAATAACATTAAAGGCAGCTTTAACGGCAGCGATATAATGATGGAATTTCAAGGCATTGAAAATGAGCCATGCAATTTTCAAACTTTGTTTGCATATCATGAGGGCTTTTCTTTTCAAGATAATCTTGAGCGTTTGGTCGAAAGTACAAACGGCATTGTCGGCAGAGTTCAAAAATTTCTTGTTACTTCCGATGTAAAGGAGAGGATATTCAGTTCTGTTTCGAGAGCTTCTTCTTTTATAGAGTCGAGCTGTTACAGAGATCTGCGGCAGGATTTGGATTCTCGTGTAGCAAAAGTACAAGGTGAGATCGCTATCGCTGCTTTCATTGATAATGTTAATATAAGGGGACGTGTGATTGAATATTTAATAACGGATAACGGCTCTACATTAAAAGATCAAATAATTAAGGCTTTACGTGACAATGAGCCGTTACCCGAGTTCAAGACGGAAGACAAATTAGGAGATTACTCAAAAGAATATCCTCGATTCAACACTGAAACTGATATAAAAACAAAAGTTCTGTTTCTTGATGGCAATCCAAAGGCATATAATGTAGACAAGTTGCTTGAGTTCCTTGCAAGCGATAAATCTGTATATATGATTTATCTTCTTGGAATTGATGAAAATGGTCAATTTGTCGCACGGCTATGTTCTATTTATGATATCCGTTTAATAAAGAATACTAATATTATTCATCATTGGGCTGGAAGAAATTCACGCGGCGTGGCACAATTCATAGGTTCCGGATTAGTTAAAATCCTACAAGAAAAAGATGCAACGGTAATTTCAGATAGACTGGCAATGAAATATCTTGAGGACCTTATTGAGCGATAATTAATGAAAATAATTTGACGTGATCGGTAAAATGGGCAGTCATATTGATCGAGTTTGCGCTTTTAACGCAAATTTTCTTTATTCAGCCCATTGTACGGACGGTGTTCAAGCTGTTGTTCTCCAAAGACATTAATAAGCGCGAGGTCAGCCGGCAGCTCACGACATGATCTGCGTGGGATCGCTTTTGAAAAAACTTTCGGCGGCAGGTTTTCTGCCGTCGATTTTTTGCAGTATTTTTGTAAATTTGGACAACCCGCCGATATTATGCTATAATTGTTAAATAAATGACTTTGGAAAAGATTTTTATTAAATGCATGGAGGAAATTATGGAGTATATAGCTCATAAAAACAACGGTACCACACAGTCCGTCAAGGAACACCTCGAAAACACCGCAAGACTTGCAGAAAGCTTTGCAATAGAGCCGATGAAAGAAATGGCATATTTAGAGGGGCTTATACATGACTTGGGGAAGTATGCCGATGCTTTCCAAGACCATATAATTAACGGTAAACACAACAAATATGAGCATTCTACGCCGTCGGCAATCGAACTGGGCAAATTTCAGCTTACCGACGCCGAAAAACTTATTTTGCCGATGCTGCAATATTGTGTGATGGGACACCATACCGGGATTCCGGACGGCGGCTCGGATTACGACCCCGCCGACGCGTCCACTCTTCACGGAAGATTGAAAAGGGAAGCCGAGTATGTGGGAAGCTCTGATTACAGCGCTTATAAAAACGAGATCAATTTTAATTTTCCCAACGTCGATATGCTGATGAAAAATCTTCTTTCAAAGGATCTCCGTGAAGTTATCGAAAAATATGCTTTTTTTACAAGATATCTTTTTTCCTGCCTTACCGACGCAGATTTTCTTGATACGGAAAAATTCTTTTCTCCCGATATAGACAGGAAGTTAAAATCTGACTTTAACGCTGCCGACATTTGTTTGAATGAATATAAAAATAATTTTCCCTTTGAGACCGAATTGCAAAAAGCAAGGAGCAGATTGCTGGATCAGGCAATTGAAAACTCCGCAAATTCGGCAAATATCAGCATACTTAATATGCCGACCGGCAGCGGAAAAACCTATTGCAGCCTAAAGCTCGCGTTTGAAAAAATGAAAGCGTCGGGCAAAAAGCGTATCATCTATGTTATTCCTTATACCAGCATAATCGAGCAGACGTCAAAAACAATGAGCGAAATATTCAAGGATAATGTGGATATTCTCCGCCACCATTCTAATTACACATTTGAATATGATAAAAACGCTGACGCCGAAGAGATTTCAACTCTGCAAAAGCTGAAAAAATCGACCGAAAACTGGGATGCGCCTATAATTGTTACTACAAGCGTTCAGTTTTTCCAATCTCTGTATCAATACAGAAGCTCGGCGCTGAGAAAAATGCATAATATGGCGGATTCGGTTATAATTTTTGACGAGGTGCATCTTCTGCCGATAAAGCTGCTTCAGCCGTGTATGCGGGCTATCGGTTATGTCGCAAAATATCTCAACAGCGATGTGATTTTTCTTTCGGCAACGATGCCCGATTATTCAATGCTGTTTGAAAGATATATGCCAGATTGTGTTTCCACCGATTTGATTTCAGATAGATCGGATTTCAAATATTTCAAGAAATGTACTTACGATTATATTAAAGATGCTTCGTATGAGGGAATAGTCGAAAGATCGCAGCAGTTTGATTCAAATCTTATTATTGTAAATAAAAAGAAAACAGCCAGGGAAGTTTACAAAATGCTGTCCGGCAATCGTTTTCACCTTTCTACATATATGACCCCGTGTGATCGCATGCTTGTTATCGAAAAAATACAGAATTGCCTTAAATGCAATCAGCCTGTAACGGTCGTTTCCACTTCGCTTATAGAGGCGGGTGTAGATCTTGATTTTGAAACGGTATTCAGAGAGATATCGGGGCTGGACAGCATTCTACAGTCGGGCGGAAGATGCAATCGCGAGGGCAAAAGAGAAAACGGAAACGTCTATGTTTTTGATACAGGCGAACCGGTCAAGCAGGAGCTTGAATTTCGCGCAGGACTGGTAAGAGAGTTTTTCAAAGCAGGATATGATATTTCTGCGGATGAAACCGTAGATAAATATTATAAAAAGCTTTTTAAGCATTACGACGAAGTGATAGAGAATATATCCATATATAAAGACGGAATGATGCCGGACAGAATACCGTTTCGCGAATATGCGGATACAATACGCCTTATCGACGATGAGAGCATTGGCGTCGTGATAAACAACTGCGATAAAGCCGATGAAGCTTTGAAAGCAATAAAATCCGGCGGGCTCAAAAGCGTTCGCGCATTACAGCCGTATACTGTTCCGCTTCGTATCGGAGAATTTCAGAATGCGCGTTCCAAAGGCATTATCAGTGAATATGCAAACGGCATATATGTTCTTAATAATAACGATTACTATAAGCCCGACACCGGCTTGGATATTGATATGGCGGATGATAAAATAGATTAATGAAACTTAATAAGTATAGGCATTTTCAATCACGAAAATGCCTAGTTTGCGAAAGAAGTACTTTCAATTGACAAGCATAAAAACAGATGGTATAATATAGATATAAGTATTTATAAAAGGAGAAAAAAGATGATAACGTATCGTGAATATCTTGAATATGTTGAGGACGCAAAAAACTACAAGACATCCGGAGAGTTTTTGTCAGGAATAGGCTATCCTGCTAACTGCCCATATACGGCGGAGGGGATTGCAAAATTTTGCAAGATTATATTCGCGGTATCCCGACTGGACTACAATGCTTTGAGCGATTTAAGTGTTGCAAATAGCCGGAACGCCTTTGCGCGTTCGCGTAATCTTCCTATCCCGACGTATAAGGATTGGGCGGGGCAAAAAAGCAAATCGCCCGAATATGTCGTCGAAATGCTTGGCTACTCCATGTTGGCAGACTTGCCGATTGAGGATAAGTACAATGCTATCGTTAACAGTTGGCCAAAGATAGCGGACGAGCTTGAAAAAAACGGCTGGAAGTTTTAAGTCCCGCACAATACAAAAAGGTACTATAATGGTAAAATACAAAAGAATTTACGAAAGCAAAGATGAAGAAGATCATAAACCCAAACTATAATAACATTTTCTTTTCAAATTACCGCTTGGCAAAGGAAATGTTGAATATTATAATGAAAAAAGGAGAAAAAAGATGATAACTTACAGTCAGTACCTCGCGTATGTTGAGGAAGCAAAAAAATGTAAAACAGCAAGAGATTTTATGACTGAGTACGGCTTTCCTACTGGCTGTCCATATACTGCGGATGGCTTAATCAAGTTTTGTGAGATTATATTTGCGGTTGCTCAAGCTCAGTCAGATTTCAGCAAATTTTCCAAACAGTGCGGCAGAGGTTTTGCTATAAAACGTCATATCAACGCCCATACTTACAACAATTGGGTGAGCGGACGTTCAAAAGCGCCGATGTATGTAGTTGAACTGCTCGGCTATTCCATGCTGGCGGATCTGCCAACAGAAAGCAAAGAATGATTAAAAGCGAACATAAAGTTTCTTTGTCATTTCACCTCACATGTTTCACGAGAGGTGCGACGAACCGGACTTTAAGTCCGGCAACATTTTAAGGGATTTCAACTCACACGCCCCGCGAGGGGCGCGACTAGCTGCTGCTTTACCTGCTGTTATCCCTGAACATTTCAACTCACACGCCCCGCGAGGGGCGCGACTTCAAGGGAATATCTTACTGCGTCTATACTGTGAATTTCAACTCACACGCCCCGCGAGGGGCGCGACTACCCATAATCCGACTTGACGATATGACAGACGCAATTTCAACTCACACGCCCCGCGAGGGGCGCGACGGGCAGCAAGCAGGGGCATATTTTCCGAGGGAACACAATTTCAACTCACACGCCCCGCGAGGGGCGCGACGCTCCTTTCAATCAGCTTTCTATCGGTTTCCGGACATTTCAACTCACACGCCCCGCGAGGGGCGCGACGGGCAGAAAAACAAAACACGGAGCGCCCACCGTAATTTCAACTCACACGCCCCGCGAGGGGCGCGACGAAGGCAACTTAAACACATCCTAAAAAACAAAAATATTTCAACTCACACGCCCCGCGAGGGGCGCGACAATCAAATCATTTTCGGTTATTTTTTGGGGAGGGATTTCAACTCACACGCCCCGCGAGGGGCGCGACTATGGATAATGTATATATAACGGACTATAAAGAATTTCAACTCACACGCCCCGCGAGGGGCGCGACACCACTTACCCTCGGAAAGTGCAGAGGGCGGGTCATTTCAACTCACACGCCCCGCGAGGGGCGCGACCCGCAAACAGGTTGAAAAACTTATGAACGGTGAAATTTCAACTCACACGCCCCGCGAGGGGCGCGACGCGCGCGCAGAGTATATGAATAAACAGTACCAAAAAATTTCAACTCACACGCCCCGCGAGGGGCGCGACACGGAGGGTGAAGAAAATGCGTGAGATACTGTTTAATTTCAACTCACACGCCCCGCGAGGGGCGCGACCAAGCCGTTAAATATTTGGTATAATATTAAATGCATTTCAACTCACACGCCCCGCGAGGGGCGCGACTAGATTTCATCCTGTTATACACCTCCTGTTATCCTATTTCAACTCACACGCCCCGCGAGGGGCGCGACTCTGTATATCCAAACACTATTGAGGATATGCACATTTCAACTCACACGCCCCGCGAGGGGCGCGACTGAGGAAGAGCATGAAAATTTTGTTGATGATTTAATTTCAACTCACACGCCCCGCGAGGGGCGCGACATGTCTGTATTAAACGAAAAAACAACTATATCACAGGATTTCAACTCACACGCCCCGCGAGGGGCGCGACTGGTAGAATGGTGTTTAATTGGTTCAATTGGGAAAATTTCAACTCACACGCCCCGCGAGGGGCGCGACTTGCGATTGCGAGACACTAAGTTATCGATTCATCAGATTTCAACTCACACGCCCCGCGAGGGGCGCGACAGAGGATTTTCGAGGGGGATATTGTTGACTATGATTTCAACTCACACGCCCCGCGAGGGGCGCGACTGGTAGAATGGTGTTTAATTGGTTCAATTGGGAAAATTTCAACTCACACGCCCCGCGAGGGGCGCGACTTGCGATTGCGAGACACTAAGTTATCGATTCATCAGATTTCAACTCACACGCCCCGCGAGGGGCGCGACAGAGGATTTTCGAGGGGGATATTGTTGACTATGATTTCAACTCACACGCCCCGCGAGGGGCGCGACAGTCTTGGGTAGGTTTGAATAAAAAATAAGAATTATTTCAACTCACACGCCCCGCGAGGGGCGCGACCCGCTATAGATAACGTATATTTAAGGCAAAGAGGAGATTTCAACTCACACGCCCCGCGAGGGGCGCGACCGCTCACGGAATAATCCGCTCCTGCGAATATGTGAATTTCAACTCACACGCCCCGCGAGGGGCGCGACGGGCTCACCGGCGACCGTAAGCACCTAAGCAAGCAGATTTCAACTCACACGCCCCGCGAGGGGCGCGACCAAACGCTATGCCGTCTATTTTTAATTTTAACACAAATTTCAACTCACACGCCCCGCGAGGGGCGCGACTATCGCAGCTGAGTATAGAACTGGGTATAAACAAATTTCAACTCACACGCCCCGCGAGGGGCGCGACGGGGTAGTGCGAGAATAGATGAAATCGTTTCAACATTTCAACTCACACGCCCCGCGAGGGGCGCGACGTTTCCGGTGTGATAACGGTAAATGTACCCTCGGTATTTCAACTCACACGCCCCGCGAGGGGCGCGACAACAGCGACCGATATACTATTTTTCCAAAAGCGAGAAAATTTCAACTCACACGCCCCGCGAGGGGCGCGACAAGATTGCAACGTTCCAAAAATAGATGATATATCATTTCAACTCACACGCCCCGCGAGGGGCGCGACAAACGTTAATATCATGCCCTATCATGGAGCGGAAATTTCAACTCACACGCCCCGCGAGGGGCGCGACTATCGCAGCTGAGTATAGAACTGGGTATAAACAAATTTCAACTCACACGCCCCGCGAGGGGCGCGACGGGGTAGTGCGAGAATAGATGAAATCGTTTCAACATTTCAACTCACACGCCCCGCGAGGGGCGCGACGTTTCCGGTGTGATAACGGTAAATGTACCCTCGGTATTTCAACTCACACGCCCCGCGAGGGGCGCGACGCCGTATCTTATAGAATGCGCGGATTTTGACAGATTTCAACTCACACGCCCCGCGAGGGGCGCGACCCGGAGGGTTGAGCCGATCAGCCCTACCCCATAAGATTTCAACTCACACGCCCCGCGAGGGGCGCGACTGCATGGGAAACAAAGGCGCTCACCAACCAGAGAATTTCAACTCACACGCCCCGCGAGGGGCGCGACCATTATCTCGGTTTAGTACCGGTAAAACTGAGCATTTCAACTCACACGCCCCGCGAGGGGCGCGACTTTTAACTGGCGGTCAAAGGACGCGCAACAGCTTAATTTCAACTCACACGCCCCGCGAGGGGCGCGACAAACGGGTAATAAGGTGTCATCCTCTAAAACATCATTTCAACTCACACGCCCCGCGAGGGGCGCGACTTATGCTCGATCACCCTGTTTTCGACCGCAAAATCATTTCAACTCACACGCCCCGCGAGGGGCGCGACCGTTCAAATTTTCTAATGCAAGCGGCAACGGCAATTTCAACTCACACGCCCCGCGAGGGGCGCGACCCAGTCAGCCGGGGCACTCTCCGGGTAAAGCACAAATTTCAACTCACACGCCCCGCGAGGGGCGCGACCTGTGTACAAGTATACAGTTGTACATACATACAAATTTCAACTCACACGCCCCGCGAGGGGCGCGACAAAGTCCTTTATCCGCGCCCTCGGCGGCAGAAGCATTTCAACTCACACGCCCCGCGAGGGGCGCGACTTCTCCGGTGCGAAAAAAACCGAGGACAGAATCAATTTCAACTCACACGCCCCGCGAGGGGCGCGACCCAGTTACGCGGTAAGAGCGGACTTGCACACGAAAATTTCAACTCACACGCCCCGCGAGGGGCGCGACGCAATTAAGCGGGGATTGCGACCCCGCGCCCCGCAGATTTCAACTCACACGCCCCGCGAGGGGCGCGACAAGAGATCACCGGGATTGATGTTGATGAAGATTATTTCAACTCACACGCCCCGCGAGGGGCGCGACACGCTTAGGGCGCGGAATCTGGCTGCTATGAAAAATTTCAACTCACACGCCCCGCGAGGGGCGCGACGGACTTGTGATATTCCGGTAAAAGTACATACTGCATTTCAACTCACACGCCCCGCGAGGGGCGCGACTGTCGGTGTTCCTATGGAACGTAAGGACAGAAAGAATTTCAACTCACACGCCCCGCGAGGGGCGCGACGCTTTTGCGCGGAAATAAAATCAAATATCCTTAAATTTCAACTCACACGCCCCGCGAGGGGCGCGACCGTTCGCGCTTTTTACTTTCTGTTTAGTTTCGATATTTCAACTCACACGCCCCGCGAGGGGCGCGACACATAACCTAAAAACTGCACAACCTCATTAGGTAATTTCAACTCACACGCCCCGCGAGGGGCGCGACAGGATCAGACGGCAAAGGAACGCAACACATAACAGATTTCAACTCACACGCCCCGCGAGGGGCGCGACCCTATATCTTGTTACAATATAAAGCCGCGCCACAACATAGGCGGAATTTATTCACAAAACCTTTTAGGCTTTGCAAGTAACTTTTGTTTTTCGGCACTTTTTATCTGCGAACCGTTCGGCAAATAAGTTTTATTTAAGGTTCGCACTTCATATTATTATAACTCCCTCAGGGTCATATGTCTCTTTAGTGCCGTAATGTTCTACACGCCTTTTCCAATTATTGCCAAGATAATAGAATCTTATACTGTCGTATTTCTCGTCTATTATCTTAAGCAGTTTATCCTTTACTTTAAGAAAAGTGCCGTAGTCGGTATCGATCTCAAATACGGAATTTTGTACTCGCTGACCGTAATTCTGACATTCCTTTGCTGCTTTTCTAAGACGTTTTTTGCCCTCTGGTGAAACCGTAGAAACGTCGTAGCTTATCAATACCATCATAATTATCACCTATTTCATCAGATAGCACGGATATTCCTGCAATTCCCCGCGTACATATTTTGCAAGCAGCATACTCTGTACATACGGGATCAATCCGAGAGGGATTTTTTCATTGAGATACGGATGTACTATCGTACTTCTCTTTTTCTCCTGCCATGCGGTTATCACCTTTTTTCTTCCGTCCTTTGTCAGATATACAGCTCCGCTTTCCTGCTTTTCAAAATCATCCGGCTTAAGCTGTTTTAGGTTGATCATGGTGAGAACTATCCTCTCGATAATACACCGTGTTTCTTCGACAAGGTCGCAGGCAAGACTGCTTCTGCCGGAGCGCAGGGCGTGATAAAACCCATAGCAGCTGTCTAGCCCCACTCCCTCAAGCGCTGAAGCATACTGACTTGTCAATACCGAGTATAAAAACGACAGCGCGGCATTCACGGGGTCGAGCGGCGGGCGCTTTGTCCTTGCGCAGAGGTAAAAATCATCCTTCTGCTGAAGTATGAGCCGATCAAAAATGTTGAAATAAGACTTAGCGCTTGCTCCTTCGATTCCCATTATCGCTTCTTTGTCATAGGTTTCATAAACATGGTCGATGCCGTTTTCTATATCGGAAATACATACGGATAATTTTCCGTCGTCATCAAGTGACGGATTATCATGCATAGAGCGTCTTATCAGGTATCTTGTGTTTGACAGCTTTGCCGCGACTGTGTTTTGCCATAAGACGGGATCGGGAGCTGCAAATTTTTCAAACTGCGCCTTTCTCAGAAAAATGTTTCCCTTTGTTGTACCCTGTACTCTCGCTAAAAATTTTCCGTTCGGCGAGAAAAAATTAACTGCTATACCGTATTCGGCACATTTTCCCAGCAGAGCGGGGGAACACCCCAAAAAGCTGAAACAATAGATGTCCTCTATATTAGATAAGGGCATTCTGAATTTTTCATCGCTGTCTTTTTTGCAGACGATATTTTCACCGTCGAGCGAAAGCCACGCCGTCTCGTCAAGAATGTACAGTGAATTAAGCAGTTTTCTCATTCGCCGCACTCTCCTTTCTGACTCATTACGGTATCTTTTACATTGTATTTTTTTACCTTAGGAAAACAAACGTCCGACATTGAACAGCCCGAACATTTTTGCAATTTTGCTCTGGGAACGATAACCTTTTCTTCCCGGATCTTTCTTATCTCACAAAGAATATTCTTCAAAAGCTCGTTGTATTTTTGATATTCCGTATCAAACGGCAGCTTTATCCTTTTGCGTATATCGGAATAATACAGATATGCTTCACTGTCACATCCCCATATGCTGTCCGCACAAATTTTCTGAGCAAACACTTGTATCGCATCGGTTTCGTTAAAGCCGCCGCCTTTCGGCGCTTTGGGCTTGTATTCGATTATCCTCACCCGAAAGGTCCCGTCGGTTCCTTCTATTTTGATACCGGAATTATCTCTGACAAATTCGACACAGTCGACAACTCCGAACAGGTCGTATTCCGGCGAATCATTGTATACGGTCATATTGCTCCGCACGAGCTTTTCGCTGCTTGAAAAATCATGCGTACCGTTGTGAACGTGCTCGTGCAGCAGATTTGCCTTAATGACGAAATAGTTTTCCGACCAATCGTCGTTCAGCTCAAGCAGCGAATATCTCCTCGGACAATACATGAAATGCTGGATATTTCTGATATTGACGGAAGTATCGCTCATATCTTCTCGATAAGCTCGACTCCCGCCGGCATTTCGCGGTCTACCGTTATTTTATAGTCGCTGAATTTTCTCGGAACCGAACCGCTGATATTTTCGACGGTTATCTTATCAAACAAATTTTGTGCATGTGCGTTTCCGAGAATGGAATCGTGCTTGAAAACATACAGCTTTCTAAGGCACATTTTTCCTCTTGCCGCGCTTCTGTCGTTTTCAAACATATTTATTATTGCCGTCCAGAGCAGTTCAAGGTCATCCTCGGAAAAACCGGTGACTTTCTGTGCAAGAGCGGCGGATATGTACCCTTCCTCACGGTAAAGTCCGTAGGATATCAGACTTTTTCTGCCCATCTCGGTTTTCTTTTTTTCGTTGAAATCCTTATCGGTGGTGACCGCCTGACGTGTTATCGAAAGCTCCTGAACATATACCGGATCAAGGCTCTTTGCAAAGTTTAACTGCACAGGGCCGCACACTATTCCGCACGGGTCGTCGCCGGTGCTCATTACCGCGCCGAAAGTACGTACGTCGTAATAATTTTCGCACATGTAATCACGCGCTGTCTTTACATCGTCCTGGTTTTTGCCCTTATTTCCTTTGGCAAGCCTGCATTCGTCGTATGCCTGCGTAAATTTGGAGTTGAGTGAACGATCGGTCTTGACAAGGATATTATATCCGGGTTCTCCCTCCTTGTAAAGCTCGACAAAATTTCTTATCTTACGTTTAAGGCAGACGTCGGTCACTATTCCTATCGAGGTTTCGGGGTCTGTCCTCGGCGCGTTGCCTGCGTCCGGGTCTCCGTTCGGGTTTCCGTTCTCCACATCGAAGAACATTACAAATTCGTACCTGTTTTTGATTGCATTATCCATTTTGATCCTCCTTTTTATCTGTTTTGTTTGAAGTATAAAGCTTGCTGTTCATCTGGTAATAGCCCACGATAAAGCAGCCCTGGTCATCAAGACTTAGCGTTTTCGGGTAAGCGCCGTCCAATCCGTCCGTAAGCTCCTGGAGAAGCTTGGAATAATATATGTTCGCTTTCTCGTCGAGCTTTCTCATGTGATAAACCGAAAGCTTTGCGAGCTTTGGAAATACGCTGATCGGTCTGGAACAAGCGGCTGAAAAATACGCGTCCTTGATGGTGGTATTAAGATCGCCTTTCACACAATCACGCTGTATCTTTTCATAGACCGCAAAGAGTCCGCCGCAAAGATACGCGGGATTTTTATTTTCGGTATTCCAAGACATGGTTATCACCTCCCTCTTATGTTTACGGTTAAGACAGGCTTTTATAATGCCCGCCCTTGTGTCATTGAGCTTGATAAAATGATTTTTATCGTCGTCGCTGTCTACCTTGATTCTTTCGATGACCGTCGCAAGCATACCGTCGGGATATTTCGTACCGTTGAAAGCGGCGAGCATTATTCCCGCCATAAGCGGAGGCGGTATATCGCGGCTGTCGGAGTTTTGCTTTCCGCCCTTTTTAGGCGGGACAAGCTCCCGTTTTATGCTGTTGAAATATATTTGGCGCTTCGGGTCTTGCTTTATACGAAGATCCTCCTGATGCCTGCGCATATTTTTTACAATGCTTCCGAAGCTGTTCTTATAAATAAATTTCTGGCAGATACGCGGACCGTTCGGAGTAAATCCCGCAATATAAAACGTTACGTTTTCATCGATATTTTCATATTTGGAAATGTCGGGAGCTATGCCGGATTTTATATGCTTTCCTGCGGCAATAATATCATTTTCCGTAGTCGCGTCAACAGAGGATTCGTCATTAACGCCGCCGATCAGCATTGACATGAATTTACATTCGGCTGAATCGTTTTCCTTCATCGCAAAGAATATCACCGTCATCTTGTCGATAAGTATATGGTGATCCTTGTCCTTCAGAAGAAATTTAAGCATCGAGGTGTATTTTTTCATGGCAAGCTCGGAAACGTTGCTGTTATAGGACTGCTTTTTTCCGTAAGATTCAGAGGATTTTTCGTTCATGCTTACCAGTCGACCGCTGTTCGCCGGCTTTCCATAAGGAAGATTTACCGTATCATGTAATCTTGCTATAGGCAGCCTTTCCCCTAAAATGCCGCATACCGCCGTATTCGTATTGCTGTCTTGCTTTGCGGATTTAGCGATACTATCGTATCTTTCCTTAAGCTGCGGATCGTCATTGATAAAATTGTCGCTTTCTCCCAGAGCAAACACAAATTTTGACTCGCTGTAATTGCTTCCTATTTTCATAAGTTCGGGGTTTTCAGTTTCGTTCTCCGGTACCCAATTTTCAAAGAAGCTTCTGTAAGCCTTGCACATCGGCGAATCAAGCCCGTCTGTAAACTTATCCTCATGCTTTACAAACGCCTGATGGGATTTTCGAGCTTTGTCGGTTTTATCATCGGGAGTAAATTTACCGCTTGCCTTATCGAAATTAAGCCCGAAAATATAAAGCGGTCGATGATCGATATATTTTGGATCTGTTGTAGTCTTTTGGATTCGTTTTGGAAATAATATTTCTTTCGGCTTGAAAACGGTTTTCGTTTTGCCTTTTTTATCGTGTACCTCGTATGCGATCCTCAGATCAGTTATGCTTTCTATTTTGCCGTCGGGAGAAAGGACTATGCAGTAATGTACGGCCTGCTTTGCCCAGCCTTTCGGCGTTGAGTCGTTTTTCTCTTTAAGATCAGCATACTCGCATAATGCATTTATCAGCATACGATCCCTCCCTTGTATTTTTGGACGTCTATCACACCGTTTACCATGTGCGGACGGTAGTATAAAGCGTCCGCCTTATCGGAAAAGACAGGCTCGTCCCAGTTGCCGTTTACCGGGATCCCGTTATCCGCAAATTTCAATCCGTACAGCATAAAACCGAGATCAATATCGCCTTTAAGCGATCCGTCCACCTGCGACAGGTCAAAATCGTCTACAAGCTCGATACGCCTGACCGAAAATTCACGGCATCCTAAACAAGGCTGTCTGAAACATTGCCCCTTTTTAAGACGGCGAAGCATGATATTATAGTGCTTTTCCTCGCTTTCGTCGTCGTTTTCCGACTTGATACCGGTCAACTCAAGGTGGAACGATAAGCCGTACTTCACATCTTTAAGCAGCATTTGTGAACGCTGGGTGTAATCCTCAGACGTATATATCACGGTCGGTTTGCCGCCTTTCATCTGTTTTTTTACGGCAGAAATCGGGATCTTGCTCTTCACTTCATTTTTCCTTATGTTTGTAAACTTGATGGGATTGAAAACGATGATCCGGTCAATGACAACCCTTACTGCGGGCTTCCAGTATACAGATTTTACAAGCCCTTCCATTGCGGAAACGGTAGGCACATCAAAGCTGACCTTTTCTGTTTTACAATCCGGACGCGTAAACAGCGCATAATCGCCCTCGATCATTATGTTGAACCCATAGCTCATGTGATCATCTCCTTTATTTTTAATATAACTTAACTTACATATTTTTGTCAATTGCATATTATCACAATTCAGAACAAAAATATTTGTTAAATTTTCATAAAATAACTCGCACGATAAGCGGTATCCGTTCTTTTACATCCGATCAAAGCCGCTGTATTTTGCTTTATTTTAATTTTACCACCATCTCTGTACCATAGAAAGTACAGAGATGGCTTTTTTCAAAAAATTTCAAATCTGGACAACCCGCCGATATTATGCTATAATTACTATATCAACTTTTGCTTTGGCTGCGAACTTTAGCAAGATTTGAGAAGAACAGACATTTACTGCCGGCGTAAGCCGTATTGAAAAGGAGAGAGCATGAGCTTTTCACAAAAGACTTTGGATTTTCTGTTTGAAAATCGTTTGCATGATGATAAGGCGTGGTTCAACGCCCACAAGGAGGAATACAGGGAATATGTGCTGCGCCCGTTCGGCGAGCTGCTGCTGAATATGCAGGAGGCGATGGCGAAGATAGACGGTTCTATCATCTGCGAGCCTAAGAAAATATCCCGCATCTATAAAGACGCGCGGTATTCTCACTACAGCATTTTCCGCGAAGAGGTATGGTACAATTTTTCCCGCTGTGTAGGCAATGACGTTTCCCCGACGTACTATATAGTTATAGGCAGGGGAAAGCTGGAATACGGCTGCGGCTATTATGCCGCTCCGACAGCGGCAATGCAGGCTATGCGGGATATGATAATAAACGACGAACCTATCGCTGAAAAGGCGTTATCCGCTTATAAAAAGCAAAAGATATTTACACTGTACGGCGACAAATTCAAACGTTCGCGCTATCCCGAACAGTCCGACGAAAAGCGCGACTGGCTGGAGCGCAGGAATATCTTCCTGTCATATTCCACCGATGACGGCGGGATAATTTTCGATAAGCAGCTGCACCGCCGGATAGCCGACGACTTTAAGATGATACTTCCGGTGTATAAACTGCTACTCGCCGCGCAGGAAAAGCTGAACGAATACTAAATATCGCCGGAAATTTTTATTATCGACAAATTTCCGAAATAAATTTTTGCGTGAGCCGAAGAGCTTTTATTGACAAACTTTGTCGAATATGGTAGTATTGTGAATGTAAAGTAAAGTCTATCATGAGGAACAAAATGAAACTAAACATTCACAATATTTTGCTTATTGTCACAGCGGCGGGAATATCGCTGCTGATGATGTCCTGTGCGGCGGGAAATTTTAATTCCGCTTTTAGTAACACCGCGTCAAACGAAAGTACCGCGCCGATTTCCGAATTGGAAAGCAGCGAGCCGGGATCTTCAGCCGAAACTACGGCGTATACCACTACGCAGACCACAACTCAGACCACCGCACAGACGACCACGACTGCGGCGACGACTGTTAATACTACAGCGCAGACCACTCCCGCAAGGTCATACGCGTCTAATGATACAGTCAAGCCGTCAGCGGTTCCGCCCGAAACTAAAAAGCCGGAGACTACCGCCGTTACCGCGGCTCAGACGCAGGAAAGCCGCCCGGTAAAGGAAACCGCGTACACGGCGGAGATGTACGTAAATAAAAGCTGTGCCGCGCATATCAAGGCGGACGAAAGCTCCTCCGTGGTGCGGCGCTTTAAGCTGAATGAAAAGGTCGATATAACGGCGTCCACCGACAACGGCTTTTACCGGCTGAAAAGCGGCGGATATTTAGCAAAGGAATTTTTGTGTCCCGGCAAGACGGTGGCGTTTTCCACCTCTACCTCGCAGAGCGACGCGGTGGCGATACCGAAAAAGCCGCCTGCAAGCACCGATAAATCAAGCGACTTTTACGATCCCGCCAAGGCGATAGCGTATGCACGCAGCAATTGGAACAACGGCATAGGACACTGCGCGGCGTTTGCCGAAAAATGCCTTGAGGCGGGAGGAATATATGGACTCAGCGACATCGGCGCTACCACGCTTTATAATCAGCTTATGGCGTCGGGATTGGGCTATGCGGTGCAGCTCACGCGGGATAAGGACGGACATCTTAACGCACAGGATTACGCCTTTCCCGGAGATATAATATTTTTCTATTGCCCGACCGATAAACGAATGATACACGCCGTAGTATATAACGGCAGC
Source organism: uncultured Ruminiclostridium sp. (assembly GCA_947624435.1). Taxonomy (GTDB): domain Bacteria; phylum Bacillota; class Clostridia; order Oscillospirales; family Ruminococcaceae; genus Ruminiclostridium_E. Next base: position 24,481 of record CANQKE010000021.1, on the reverse strand, counting down.
ACCGAGGACGGACTGGTGCAGGCGTATTCCCATAATCCCGCCAACAACGGACAGGGTGCGCTGAACTACAGCATGACCTGTCCCGACGACTGCGGCACCGAGATAAAGACCGCGGCGCTGTTCTGCTTTTACCGCAACCCCATAAATAAGGAAAAACCGGACAGCCTGCCGGTGCTTTCGGTAGAGCTTAGCAAAGATACCGCCGATTTCAGCTGGACTGCCGACTATCTGTATAACGACAGCGCGCTGGTGGTTACAGACGAAGACGGTGACGAGGTCTACCGCCGCAGCATGAAAAACAGCGCGTCACATTCGCTGAAATTTTATTCCGATGAGGAATACACCGCTTACATAGAAACTTATATCGGCGATATCACGGTGAAAAGCAACGAGGTAAAATTCCGGCTTCCTATGGCGAATAACAAGCCCGAAGAGGTGCAGTAAATTTCTGACAAAATTTTTTCTTCAACGCTTGACAGCGATTTTTGATTGTGCTATACTGTGTTTGTTAAAATCAAGCAGATACATGAGGGCATAAATGAAAACATCAGTCAAATATATATTGCTTTGCGGCTTAGCGATGATGATATCGCTTGTCATGATGTCCTGTTCGGTAAATAAGGCGCAGAACGCACCTTCACAAGCCGGTACGTCTTCGACCGCTCCGACCGCTGTCGAAACGGTTACTACCACTCCGGCGGATACTACAGCGCCGAAAACTACCGCTCAGACCACAACGCAGACCACGACACAGACTACAGTTAAAACGACCGCTGCTACTACGCCACAGACTACAACGCAGACAACCGCTGCAACGACTGCCGCGACAACACCGGATGTTACTAACGCTCCTCCGGCCTCGACAGCGCCGCAATCGGTCCCCGCGGTGGATAACAGCAAGCCCTGGAAAGAGACCGCACTTGATAAAGAGCTGTATGTGAATACCTATTGTTTCAGCCGTGCAAGAGCGGAGATAGGCTCCGCTGCGGTAAACGCTTATTACTCGAATCAAATGCTCAAGGTGGTAGCTGTCACCGATACCGGCTATTACAAGCTGGAGAACGGCGAATATATACATACCGATTTTTTAAGCGACGGATATTATGTGACCTTTAACACCACTTCATCTAAATATGAGGCGGCGCCGATACCGAAAAAGCCGCCCGCAAATACCGAAAAGACCTGCGAGTATTACGACCCGCGCAAGTCGCTGGCGTATGCGGCGGATCAATGGGACAGCGGCATGGGACACTGTGCGGCGTTCGGTCAGGCGTGCATAGCGGCGGGAGGAATACACGGGCTTACCGATATAGGAGCAACGCCGCTGTATAATCAGCTGCTTGCCTCCGGGCTGGGTTTTGCGGTGGAGATATCGCGAGATGAAGAGGGCTATATAAGAGTGCCGGATTATGCTTTTCCGGGGGATATCATGCTGTTTTACTGCCCAAAGGAAAACTGCATGGTGCATACTCTGATATATAACGGCACCGATAAAGAGGGACGCGCTAAGGCGTACGCGCATAACGAGGCGGACGACGGTCAGCAGGCGCTGGAATATTACAGCTTCTGTCCGGACTGGTGCGGAGCGGATATAGATAATCTCGCATTGTTCTGCTGGTACAGAAATCCCGATGTAATGAAAATGCCGGATGACCCGCCGACGCTCACCGTTAAAACAAAAAATGCCTCGGCGGACTTTAACTGGGAAGCGGATTTCCTTTACTCAAGCAGCGAGCTTGTAGTGCTTAATAAAAGCGGCAAAGAGGTGTACCGCGGGGAAATGGGCACCGATACCGAACATTCGCTGACATTTTATTCCACCGAGCAGTATACCGCGTATGTAGAAATGTATATAGGCAGTGATATAACCGTAAAGAGCAACGAGGTAAAATTCAATGTGCCGAAAGCTGCGGTAAAGCCTGCCGCAACGGAGAAGAGCTGAACATAAAGACCGCTTTGGATAACAATGCGGTCTTTTGTTTTTCGACATATTAAGATGTATAGTGTCAGGATTTTACTTGACTATTTTGGCAAAAAGTGATATACTGTTTTAAGATAAGAATTGTTATCGTTTTTAAGGAGAAATTATGACTATATTCTATAAGTTTCAGGGAAAACTGTATGCGAACATTACCAACCGCTGCCCTTGCGCGTGCGTTTTCTGTTTAAGGAAGAACGGTGACGGAGTAGGCGACAGCGACAGCCTCTGGTTAGAGCGCGAACCGACGACGGAAGAGATAATCAAGGCGTTTGACGAGTTTGACAAAGAGGGCATGAACGAGCTGGTGTTCTGCGGTTACGGAGAGCCTATGGAAAGGGCGGACGTGCTGATGGACGTAGCGCGTCATGTAAAGCGCGTCAGCGATATGAAGATAAGGATAAATACAAACGGACTTGTCAATCTTATCGATCCGGCGTTCGACGTTTATTCCATGAGGTACATAATAGATAGTATCTCGGTAAGCCTTAACGCGCCCGACGCGGATTCTTATTATGAAGTGACCCAGCCCGCGTTCGGTCTGCCGGCATATCATTCGATGATAAGCTTTGCGCTGCTGGCAAAATCCATTGTGGGCGACGTGACCTTTACGGTGGTGGATGTTATCAGCGAAAAGCAGATAGCCGAGTGTCAAAAGCTCGCGGACGATCTGCATATCCCGCTTAGGATAAGGCATAACGTCACCGACAACGAAAGCTACACCTGATAAATAAAGCGAAAGGAGAGCTTTGTGAACTATTCTCAGCAGAGGAACTGTATACTGGACATTGTGGTGTCCGATCCGATACACCCGACCGCAGAGCAGGTTTACAACGTAGCACGGGAGAAATATCCTCGCATAAGCCTCGGCACGGTATACAGAAATCTTAATCAGCTCGCCGAGATAGGCGCGCTGAAAAAGATATGCAGTCCCTACGGCAGCGTGAGATTTGACGGACGCACCGACCCGCATTTTCATATGGAATGTACGGTATGCGGCGGGGTGTTCGACGTCGAGCTGCCGGAATTGCCGCAGTTAGAGGAAAGAATAGACAAAGAATGCGGGTTTGCGGTGACGCGTTACGAGATAGGCATACAAGGCGTTTGCAGGGATTGTCGGGAAAAATGTGAAAATTACAAAAACGGTATTGACAAACCCGAAGTTAAGTAATATAATAATAACGTAATCTGTTTCAGGGCGGAGTGAAATTCTCCACCGGCGGTATAGTCCGCGCGCCCGTTTTCGGGCTGATTCGGTGAAATTCCGAAACCGACGGTCATAGTCCGGATGAAAGAATCAGAAATGCGCTGCCGTAAAATCCCATACATACGGCTCACACTTTTGAAAAATAACGCCCTGTCGTTTTTGACAGGGCAATTTTTATTAAAAATCATTTTTTGCCATTAGAAACAGTTACGGAAAGGATGATTTTTATGCAAAAAACACAAGTTCAGTCCGAAAGGACAAGAAAGCTCTTTGACACCAGAAAACTGGTATTTACCGCGATGCTTGCGGCAATATCCGCGGTGCTGTATATGTTTTCATTCAGCATTCCGATATTGCCGACGTTTTTGACCTACGACTTTTCGGATGTTCCGGCGGTGCTTGCGGCGCTTACCATGGGGCCGGTATCCGGCGTTTTTGTAAGCCTGATAAAGGCGCTGCTCAATCTCGGTTCTTCCATGACCGGAGGAGTAGGGGAGCTGGCGGATTTTGCGATGAGCTGCTTTCTGATAATATCCGCGGGTATCATCGGTAAAAAGTTCAACACCTATAAAGGCGCGATAATCGGCTGCATTATCGGAAGCGTGCTTATGGCGGCGCTTTCGATAGTCACAAATTACTTTATAGTCTATCCGATATATGCCAACATAATGCCGATAGAGGCGATACTTCAGATGTATAAGGACATAAATCCGAATGTGGACGGCCTGCTCGGCTGCATATTAATGTTCAATACTCCGTTTACTTTGGTGAAAGGATTGATAGCGTCGGCCATCTGTCTGCCGCTTTATAAAGTGCTGCGACCGGTGTTCAATTCGTATTACAGAAAATAAATACCGCATATGTAAAAATAACCTGTTATGTATAAAAACATAGCAGGTCTTGTTTTTTGATCGGATTTTTCATATTTATCGCTGTTTTACCGCAGAGTAGACATCCGCCATGCCTTTCGGTAAAAGGTCGGGCTCGCTTATATGCGGGTGAGAAACGAACGGCTCGGCGTATTTTGCAAGCCCGCCGGTCATTATCAGCGAAACCGGACAGCCGAGCTCCTCCTCTATCCTTGCGGTAAGCCCGTCTATCATGGCGGCAGCGCCGAATATCGCGCCGGAAAGCATACATTCCTCGGTATTTTTTCCTATCGCGTGCGGCGGCGTTTTAAGCTGTACCTTTGAAAGCTGCGCCGCGCGGTCACAAAGCGCATTAAGCCCCGTGCTTATCCCCGCGCAGATAGCTCCGCCTAAAAATACCCCACCTTTTCCTATGACGTTAAAGGTGGTGGCGGTACCCATATCCACCGTCACCGCGGGAAGCTTACAGCACCTTGCCGCCCATACCGCGTCGGCCAGTCTGTCCGCGCCTACTTTTTCCGGTTCGGAAAGATCAAGCGCCAGACCGGCGGTGCTTTGGTTTACTTCGACAGCAAAATTTCCTATAAGCGCTTTTACAGACTGCTGCATTGGTGCGGTAATATCGGGCACTACGCTGCATATCACCGCGCCGTCGATACTTTTTATATCGACGTTCGCTTTACCCAGCACCGAGCGTATCATATCAAAATAGCGGCTTTGATCGTCGGAACGGACTGTATCCGTGCGAACGGAAAAGCTTACATCGTAATTATCGCTATTTGGCGTCAGACCGCAAAAGCGTATTGTAGTATTTCCAATATCTATCGTCAGGATCATGGCGTTCCTTTCATTTGATGTGCTGTTCTATCATATCCAGCAGCTTTGCCGCCGCGTCGTCCTTGCTCATAAGCGGCAGCTCGGTGCAGCTGTCCGGCGTTATCACGGTAAGCACATTAGTATCTCCGGCAAAGCCCGCACCGGGAGTATTAAGGTCGTTAGCCGCTATCATATCAAGTTTTTTATCGTTTAGCTTTTTGCGGGAGCTTTCCAAAAGGTCGCGGGTCTCCATTGAAAAGCCGCAGACGAACATATCGTCATGGCGGTTTTTTGCCACCCAAGAAAGAATGTCCTCGGTGCGTTCAAGCGGCAATACGTTCATGTTGTCGGACTTTTTTATTTTGTTTTCGGCGATATTTGCCGGACGGTAATCCGCCACGGCGGCGCACATTATAAGTATATCGGTCTCGGGCAATGCTTTTTGCACCTCGCAAAGCATATCCGCCGCCGAAACGGCTTCGGTATTTTTTGCAAATCTTACCGGCGGCAAGGCGGTTTTGCCGGATATAAGCGTTACCTGCGCGCCTCTTAAGACCGCCTCGCGCGCTATAGCATAGCCCATTTTTCCGCTGCTGTGATTGGTGATGAACCGCACCGGATCGATGTCCTCGCGGGTAGGTCCTGCGGTAACGGTAACATGTTTTCCCGCAAGCGTTTTTTCTCTTTTAAGCTTAAGCTCGATATAGTCCAGCATGACCTGCTGATGGGGAAGCCTGCCGCTGCCTGTATCTCCGCAGGCTAGCATTCCGCTGTCCGGCGGTATTATCTCAAAGCCGTATTTTATAAGCGTTTTTATATTGTCCTTGGTTATCGGATTTTCCAGCATGGCGGTATTCATCGCCGGAGCTATCAGCTTAGGACATTTAGCGGCAAGCACCGTGGTGGTAAGCATATCGTCCGCGATACCGTGCGCTAACTTTGCGATGACATTTGCGGTGGCGGGGGCGATAAGAATAAGGTCGGCCGCCTTTGCAAGCGAAACGTGGGCAACGTCGAACTGATAGTCCCGCGCGAAGGTGTCGGTGATACAGCGGTTGCCGCTCAGCGTTTCAAAGGTCAGCGGGGTGACAAATTCCGTCGCGTTTTTTGTCATTATCACGTGTAACTGAGCGCCTGCCTTATGCAGCGCGCTGACAACGCCCGCCGCTTTGTAAGCCGCTATCCCTCCGGTAACGCCGACTACGATACATTTTCCTTTAAGACCGTTCATAATTTTCCCTTTCAGTCGAGCTCTTCTAACCTGCCGTGCTTTTCGTATTCGGTAATGCGGGCGATACGGTTCTCTTCGTCCACAAATACCACCTTGGGACGATGAGCGCGTGCCTCTTGCTCGGTCATGTCGGCAAACGCCATTATTATCACTTTATCGCCGACGTTAAAATGCCACGCCGCCGCGCCGTTAAGACAGATAATGCCGGAGCCGGGCGCTCCCGCTATCGTGTAGGTCTCAAGCCGAGCGCCGTTGTCGACGTCGGCGACCAGCACCTTTTCATATTCCAGTATCCCCGCCGCGTCAAGCAGCAGGCTGTCCACCGTAACGGAGCCGATATAATCTATATCCGCCTCGGTAACGGCGGCACGGTGTATTTTGCTTTTAAGCATGGTAACGGTCATTGTTATGATCATTATCTCCTTTCGAGTTTTGTGCGGTTTTGCAAAGCAAAATTGTTGACCGTACTCAGCAAAGCGCAAAACTCACAGTCTGAAAAATTTATTTTTTCAGACTTAATCATGCTTGCGAAGCAAGCATCTCTCCTTTCGAGTTTTGTGCGGTTTTGCAAAGCAAAATTGCTGACCGTATTCAGCAAAGCGCAAAACTCACAGTCTGAAAAATTTATTTTTTCAGATTTAATCATGCTTGCGAAGCAAGCATCTCTCCTTTCGAGTTTTGTGCGGTTTTGCGAAGCAAAATTGCTGACCGTATTCAGCAAAGCGCAAAACTCACAGTCTGAAAAATTTATTTTTTCAGATTTAATCATGCTTGCGAAGCAAGCATCTCTCCTTTCGAGTTTTGTGCGGTTTTGCGAAGCAAAATTGCTGACCGTATTCAGCAAAGCGCAAAACTCACAGTCTGAAAAATTTATTTTTTCAGACTTATTCTCCTACGGTAAAATTGTCTATAAGGCGGGTCTTTCCGATATATACCGCCATCGCCATCAGTACGCCGTTTTGAAGCTCATCTACCGGCAGCATGGTAACGCCGTTTACCGCGCTTACGTAATCTATACGGGCGAGCGGCTCTTTTTCTATCAATTCGGTCATGGCGGATATTACCTTTGCCGCGTCATGCTCGCCCTCTCTTATCATTTTCTGACCGAGCAGCAGAGCTTTATGGAGCACCAACGCCGCCTGCCGCTCCTCGCTGTTAAGATAAGTATTGCGGGAGGATTTTGCCAGACCGTCCGGCTCTCTTACGATAGGGCAGCCCACTATCTCTATGCCGTAGGACATATCCCGTACCATACGGCGTATTATCGCAAGCTGCTGAGCGTCTTTCTGCCCGAAATACGCCCTGTCCGGAGTTACGATATTAAACAGCTTTGCGACGACGGTGCATACTCCGCGAAAATGCGTCGGGCGGGTCTTGCCGCAGAGCATTTTCGGCATATCCGAAAGTATCTCTACATAGGTCGCGGCGTCCGGCTCGTACATTTCCTCCACCGACGGGTAAAACACCATGTCCGCGCCGTGCTGACGAAGTAAAGCACAGTCATGCTCGAAATCCCTCGGATAAGCCTCCAGATCCTCACCAGGGGCAAACTGGGTGGGGTTTACAAAATCGGATACCACCACGCGGTCGCACTGGGAAACCGCCTTGCTTACAAGGCTTGCGTGTCCCTCGTGCAGATAGCCCATCGTCGGCACCAGTCCGACGGTAAGCCCCTGTGCTTTCCATTTTGAGACCTGCTCACGAACCTGAGCTATCGTAGTTGCTATTATCATATCGATCACTCCTCGTCACTGTATTCTTTGTCAAGACTTGCCAAAAATTCCTCCGAGCAGTCGCTTTTTGCGTAGGTGTTTTCCTCGGCGGGAAAGCTGCCGGACTTGACGGCTTTATCATACGCCGAAAACGCCTCGGTCATCGCTTTGCCTATTTCGGAAAAGCATTTTACAAATTTCGGAGCACCGCCGTCGGTCATGCCCAGCATATCCTGATATACCAGTACCTGACCGTCGCAGCCCGCGCCCGCGCCTATGCCTATCGTTATCATCTTTACCTTTTTGGTGATAAGTGCCGCGAGCTTTGGCGGTACGCATTCCAGTACCACCATGAACGCTCCGGCCTCCTGCACGGCGAGCGCGTCGTCAAGCACCCTGCGGGCGTTTTCCTCACCCTTGCCCTGCACCTTGAACCCTCCGAAAGCGTTCACCGACTGGGGAGTCATTCCTATATGGGCGCAGACCGGTATGCCCGCGTCGGTTATCGCCTTTATCTGATTGCAGACCGCCGCGCCGCCCTCCAGCTTTACGGCGTTTGCACCGGTCTCCTTAATAAGCCGTCCCGCGCTTATTAACGCCTGCTCGGCCGACGCCTGATAGCTCATGAACGGCATATCCATTATGACAAAGGCGTTTTTGCAGCCGCGAACCACGCTGCGGCCGTATATTATCATCTCGTCCAGCGTCACCGGAAGAGTAGTGTCATACCCCTGCATGGTCATGCCGAGGCTGTCGCCTACCAGAACAGTATTTATCCCCGCCGCGTCTACAAGCCGTGCGGTAGTGTAATCGTAGCAGGTGAGCTGAGATATTTTTTCGCCCCGCAGCTTCATCTCGGCGAGCGTGGCGGTGGTATTTTTTGTCATAATTCTTCCTCCTTTTCAAGATACGAAACAAGCGTTGAATAGTCCCTGTCGGGATTTTTCCTTTTAGCTACAGTTATCATTTTAAGACAGCAAAGCCGGTACAGCTCCTTATCGAGCGGGTCGGAAATTGCGCCGAGCTGCTTTTTCACCGTGAGGGTATCGCACCTTTCCACCGGACCGGTAAGGGCGGCCGCCGCGCCGCTTTGCAGTATGTTTTTAAGATTGCTTTCCATCAGCGGAGCCAGCGCGTCTAAAGCCTCGCGCTCGTCAAACCCGCAGTCTTTAAGCAGCTGCGTTCCGGTTTCGGCAAGCGCGCAGACCGCGTTAGATACGATAGAGCAGGCGGCATGGTAGCGCGCTTTGCTTTCGGGAGCTATGATTTTCGTCCTGATATTAAGCCCTGCGAAAAATTCTTCCCACTGCTTCGCTCCGGAACGGTCTTCTATACAAAAAAACGCATCCGTCAGCCCTTTATACGCGGTGAATTTATCACTGAAAGGATACAACGGATGTATTGCAAAACCCTGCGCGGCATAGCTTTCGATATCGGGAAAAGCGTCCGATACCGTCAGAGCGCCGCTGCAATGGCATATTGACTTGTCGGCTATCTCAAAACGCCTTAGCGACATATATACCGGGAGTATTTCCCCGTCCGGTACTGTCAGGAAGATAACATCGCTGTCACGGATCAATTCTTCAATACTTAAATATTGTTTTGTGCCGGTAAATAGTGCCGCCTCTTTTGACGATACTCGGCGCCTGCTGTAGTAGCCGGTCACCGGAACGCCGTTTTCGGCGAACAGCTTTCCCAAAGAAAAGCCGACCTTTCCCGCTCCGATAAAGCCTATGTTTGAAATTGACATACCGCATCACCCTGCCTTTATGTGACGCGATGTTTTTAGTTTTGAGATGATGAAAGCCGGTACAGTTGCCGTAATGGAATACTATCCGCTTTTACAGTACAATAATAACATAAAACGCCGTTATTGTCAAGTGTGCATAAAATGCCGCCGTCCTCTTGATTTTTCCCGAACGATAGAGTATAATTAAAGTAATATATTTTTTTGAGAGGAAACGGATATGACAGTAAAAACCTTTTATCTTAACAGTGAGAAGACGGTGTACCTCAAGGCTTACATGCTCGACGACGTGGAGGGGCTGCCGTTTTGCAATAAGCGTCCGGCGATACTTATACTGCCGGGCGGCGGATATGAATACTGCTCTGCGCGCGAGGCGGAGCCTATCGCCATGAGATACGCCGCGGAGGGGTACAACACCTTTATTCTGATATACAGCGTCAAAAAGCGCTATCCCGCGTCGTTGCTCAACGCGGCGTATGCAATTAAAAAGATAAGAGAGCGCAGTGAGGAATTTAATATCGATCCCGATAAGCTGGCTGTCTGGGGCGCAAGCTCCGGCGGACATCTCGCCGCCTGCACCGCCACCATGTGGAGCGATCCGGTGATATATAAAGCGCTGGACTGCAAGCCGGAGGACATCAGACCTAATGCCGCGGTACTTAGCTATCCGGTGATAAGCGGCGTTACAAATCCTCATAAAGGCTCTTTTGATATCCTGCTCGGGGAATATCCCACCCGCGACGATCTTTCCAAGCTGTCGGCGGAAAACCGCGTTACGCCGAAAACGCCGCCGATATTTATCTGGTGTACGGCGGACGACGACTGCGTTCCCGCGCAGAACAGCCTTGTAATGGCGAAAGCGTGCGTTTCCAACAAGGTGCCGTGTGAATTACATATGTATGATTCCGGCCCGCACGGACTTTCCACCTGCGATAAGGCGACCGGCTGGAACGAGTATTTCTATCTTGACAATTGCAAAAAGTGGATAGAGTTATCGGTAAAATTCCTTGAAAAGTATATGAATGTGTGAGCTTAGAAAAAAGGAGATACATCAACATGATCAAAAAGCCTTTTGTAACAAAGGAGAAATTACAGGAGATAATAAAGGACTATCCCACGCCGTTTCATATTTACGACGAAAAGGGGATAGTGGAAAACGCGCGTAGGGTAAAGCAGGCGTTTTCCTGGAACAAGGGCTACCGCGAATATTTTGCGGTAAAGGCTACCCCGAATCCTTACATAATGAAGCTGCTTATGGACGAGGGCTGCGGCTTTGACTGCTCCTCCTATACCGAGCTTATGCTGTCGGATAAGGTCGGCGCAAAGGGACAGGACATCATGTTCAGCTCGAACGCTACCCCCGACGCGGATTTTCGTCTTGCCTACAAGCTCGGCGCGGTGATAAATCTTGACGATCTCACCCATATAGAGGTGCTTGACAAGCTGACCGGAATACCCGAAACTATCTCCTGCCGCTACAATCCCGGCGGGGAATTTAAGACCAGCGAAAAAGGCAACGTTATGGACACGCCCAAGGACGCGAAGTACGGCTTCACCCATGACCAGCTTATAGAGGGCTACCGGCTGCTTAAGCAAAAGGGCGCGAAACGGTTCGGAATGCACGCGTTTTTAGCGTCCAACACGTTGACGAACGATTATTATCCGGTGCTGGCGGGGATACTTTTCCGCACGGCGGTGGAGATAAAGGAAAAGACCGGCGTAAGTCTGGACTTTATAAATCTGTCCGGCGGCGTGGGGATAGCTTACCGTCCCGACCAGACCCCCAACGACATTATGGCGATAGGCGAGGGAGTAAGAAAGCAGTTTGAAGAGATACTCGTTCCGGCGGGGCTTGGGAATGTAAGCATATTTACCGAGCTTGGCAGATTTATGCTTGCGCCGTACGGACATCTTGCAGCGACCGCGATAAGGGAAAAGCACATCTACAAGGAGTATATAGGGCTTGACGCGTGCGCGGCGAACCTTATGCGTCCCGCCATGTACGGCGCTTATCATCACATTACGGTGGCAGGCAAGGAGGATATGTCCTGCGACCATATGTACGATATTACCGGAGGACTGTGTGAGAACAACGACAAATTCGCCATTGACCGTATGCTGCCTAAGATAGATATCGGCGATATCATCGTGATACACGACACCGGCGCGCACGGCTTTTCTATGGGATATAACTACAACGGCAAGCTGCGCAGCGCGGAGATACTGCTTAAAGCCGACGGCAGCTATCAGCTTATCCGCAGAGCAGAAACGCCGGAGGATTATTTTGCGACCTTTGATTTTTCAAAGGAATACAACTTCAAGAAATAAGACTGAAACGGGAGTAGATCTCCCGTTTTATGTTATAGTTATAGTTAAGGAGAGGTTTTATGCCGGACGCTTGCAGCATAGAAAACAGCATAGTAAAAAAATACAAAAAGCCGATATGGAACCGATTTATCAAGGGGTTAAAGGAATACAGGCTCATAAACAGCGGCGACAGGGTGGCGGTATGTATCTCCGGCGGCAAGGATTCCATGCTGCTGGCAAAGTGTATACAGCGGCTGCAAAAATACAGCGACGTGCCGTTTACCGCCGAATATATCGTCATGGACCCCGGCTATAACAAAGAAAACCGCAGGCTGATAGAATATAACGCCGAACTGCTCGATATTCCGGTGAGGTTTTTCAATACCGAAATATTCGGGATAGTGGCGGATATAAAGGACAGCCCGTGTTACCTTTGTGCTAGAATGCGGCGGGGGTATCTTTACAGCAAGGCAAAGGAGCTGGGCTGCAATAAGATAGCGCTGGGACATCATTTTGACGACGTTATAGAAACTATACTTATGGGTATGCTGTACGGCGGTCAGGTACAGACCATGATGCCCAAACTGTTCAGCACGAATTTTGAGGGTATGCAGCTTATCCGCCCGCTATATCTTGTAAGAGAGCAGGATATAATAGCTTGGGCGGGATATAACGGGCTTAAATTTCTGCGGTGCGCCTGTCGTTTTACCGAAAACTGCGCAACGGACGTCGGCGCGTCAAAACGGCTTGAGATAAAGCAGCTTATCAGCGAGCTGCACAAGGTCAATCCAAACGTGGAAAACAACATCTTCCGCAGCGTGGAAAACGTGAATTTAGGAACGCTTATCTCGTGGCATAACGGCGAGGAATCTCATCACTTCCTTGAAAGATTCAACGACGCGCCGAAAGTTTGATATTGCCTATTGACAAGCGTGTATTTATATGATAAACTATTGTTTGTAAGAAAACCCTTATCAAGAGCGGCTTGCAGTTCCTGTTTTACACAGGGCGGGAGTAAGGCTCCGCAAGCCCAGCAACCGTTTCCGAAAAGGAAAAATGGTGCTAATTCCTGCGGGGCGTATTTTGCGCTACCGAAAGATAAGGAGCAACGCCGAAAAAGCTAAAGCTCCTTGCGGGGCTTTTTTATTTGGATAAAATTCATCTGAAAGAGAGGAATGTAAAATGGCAAGATACTTTTTCACCTCCGAGAGCGTGACCGAGGGACATCCCGACAAGATATGCGACCAGATCTCCGACGGCATACTCGACGCGATATTAGCGGAGGATAAAAACGCGAGGGTGGCGTGCGAGACCTGCGTTACCACCGGAATGGTGCTGGTTATGGGAGAGATAAGCACCTCCGCTTACGTCGATATAGCGAAGACCGCGAGGGACATAATAAAAGAGATAGGCTACGACGACGCGAAGTACGGCTTTGACGGAAATTCCTGCGCGGTGCTTACCTATATAGACGAGCAAAGTCCGGATATTGCAATGGGAGTAAACAATGCGTTAGAGGGCAGAGAGCAGAACGTTTCCGACACCGGCGCGGGCGATCAGGGCATGATGTTCGGCTACGCCTGCAACGAAACCAAGGAGCTTATGCCGCTCACCGCGTCGCTGGCGCACGCATTGGCGAAAAAGCTGGCGCAGGTTCGGCACAGTGGAGAGCTCGGGTATCTTCTGCCGGACGGCAAGACTCAGGTCACGGTAGAGTACGAGGACGGAACGCCCGTAAGGGTGGACACGGTGGTAGTCTCCTCCCAGCATAGAGAGGACACCGACGAGGAAACTCTGCGCCGCGACATCATCGAAAAGGTAATAAAGACCACCGTACCGGAAAATCTCATCGACGAGAATACCAAGTACCTGATAAATCCCACCGGACGTTTTGTAGTGGGAGGACCTCAGGGCGACAGCGGACTTACCGGCCGTAAGATAATCGTGGACACTTACGGAGGAGTAGGCAGGCACGGCGGCGGGTCGTTTTCCGGCAAGGACCCGACCAAGGTCGACCGCTCGGCGGCTTACGCGGCAAGATACGCCGCTAAGAACATAGTTGCCGCGCATCTTGCGGATAAGTGCGAGGTGCAGCTTGCCTATGCGATAGGCGTGGCGCATCCGGTTTCGATATTCGTGGATACCTTCGGCACCGGCAAAAAGCCGGACGACGAGATAGCCGCCGCGGTGAGCAAGGTGTTCGATTTCCGCCCGTCGGCGATAATTTCTTCGCTGAAGCTGAAAGAGGTAAAATACCGCCCGCTCGCTTCTTACGGACACATGGGACGCGAGGAGCTAAACGTTCCGTGGGAAAAGACCGACAAAACTGAGGAGCTTAAAAAAGCGCTGGGTATGTAAATATGACGCGGTGAAGATTTGTGCTTGAATTTTCCGGCACCTGAAAGAAATTTCGGGTGCCTTTGTTGTTTGTGTGAACGAGCAAGCCGTAATCGTATTGATGTTAAGCCGAGACGGTTGAAAATAAGGGGCTTTTTTCAAAAAAGGGAGCAGTTCATGGCTTTCTTTCTGCTTATGAATGGATGTGGTAACTTTATTCTATCGTATTTTCATCTATTTATTCTAGTGTTGCGGGTTTTTACAAAATCGCCCAAAACTCTTGACTTTTTTTCGTTTTTCTGATATAATTTATATACTTGAATAAATTATATTTTAATAAATTCAAAATAAAATTAGCGTTAAACGTTTAATATATCTGTAGCCAAAGGGGAGAAAGAAGAATGGCAATAATAGATGTTGTTCGGTTTGACGGGCTAAAGAGTCGCGATTGGCTGATATACAAACATCCGTCAGAAAAATTGGTTTTAGGTACACAGCTAATTGTACAAGAGGGACAGGCAGCTATTTTTGTAAAAGGCGGTGCTGTGGCTGATGTCTTTTATCCCGGCACACACACCTTATCAACGAATAATCTGCCGATCCTTAAATCTATTGTAAATTTACCGTTTGGCGGGAAAACGCCGTTTAGTGCAGAAATTTATTTTGTTAATACAGCGGTAATACTTGATATCAATTGGGGCACGATCGACCCTATTCAGCTTATAGATCCTAAATATTACGTAAAGCTACGTATAAGAGCTTTCGGTCAGATGGGTCTGAGAGTGCTCGATGTGGTTACTTTATTCAAAGAAGTAATCGGCGGTATGCAGAAGAACGACATCGTAAAGTTCGACAAAATAAAGGAATACTATCGCGGTATTTTGGTTATCAAAGTGAAATCCGCTATTGCAGATGCGATCATTACAAACGGAGTTTCGGCACTTGAAATTTCCGTAAAGCTTGAAAGCTTGTCTGATAAAGTAAAAGAAAACGTGATATCCGAATTTGAAAAATACGGATTTACTGTAGTTAACTTTTTTATTCAGTCGATCAACTTTCCTGATGAGGATTTTGAAAAAATCAATAAGATTCTTGAGAATAAAGCGGAATTTGAAATCATGGGCGACAGACGATATGCGACCAAAAGGTCGTTTGATGTATATGAAGGTGCCGCCAACAATCAAAGCGGAGTGGCAGGTGCGTTTGCAGCAGGCGGTATAGGTCTTGGAACCGCGATAGGAATGGGCAATATGATGAACCAAACCATCGGAAATCCGCTCGGCAAGGAAGAAGATACAAAAGAATGCGTTTCATGCAAAGCCCGCATTCCTGCCGGTTCAAAATTCTGTCCGGAATGCGGAGCTAACAACAGCGAGTTGACATGCGAATGCGGGAAAAAGTTATCTCCCGGAACAAAGTTTTGTCCGGAGTGCGGGAAGAAGGTAGAACAATGAAAAAAGGATCGCTAAGTATCTTTTTGTCGGTCGGCGCCCTTATATTCTATATAGGGATCGTACTGTTTGTGTTTTTCGCCGTTTTACATATTGAAAATCTTTCCAATTTTTGGAGTGCATTGATATTTGAACTTGTGGGATTTGCGTTTCTTGCATATTTTATTATCGTCAATTTTTCTTCAAAGCCAATCAAGACCGGGTATTTCGTTCCACTTGTTTTGATTACAGTAATTTATACGGTGATTCTTGATGTTGTTAATTTTGCTTTGATCACGATAGTGCCCGATGTTTTCTTTATATTGATTCATCTTGTTTTGCTGTTTATATATTGTGTGGTATCAATACCTATGTTTATAATGGGTAAAAGATAAATAATATTATATTTTTGGAGGAAAAATTATGGCAGATAGAGTATGTCCGCAATGTGGCGCTCCCATTGATCCGAACGCTACCGAATGCAAGTTCTGCGGTGAGAAATTAGCAGTTCAGCAAGCAGCTGCGCCTCAAGTGCAGCAAGTGCAGCCTCAGATCGTTATCCAACAGGTAACGCCTCAGCAAACGAATGTTTCCGGAATCAATCCTGCATGGCCGCTGAAAAGTAAAATTGCAGCAGGTATTCTCGGAATTTTCTTAGGAGGACTGGGTATACACAAATTTTACTTAGGACAAACCGGAATGGGGATTTTGTATCTTGTTTTTTTCTGGACGGGTATACCCGAAATTGTTGGCTTTATTGAAGGCATTGTTTATTTATGCTCAAACGATGAAAATTTTCAGCTCAAAAACCATGTGCGACTAGGTTGATCGAAGTTGAAAAAGTTCATTAAATTTATGTATTGGTTAATTATGTCGATATTATTTCTTGTGACTTGGTACAGACATAAAAGAACTGAGCGAATATACATATATAGCAATCGGGCCAAATAGAAACGAATCGGTTTCTTTTTGAAGTAAGTTTGTTATTTTATGTTTTCATGCATGGATGAGTATTCTTATAGAACGCACTATCCCATTATGGGTAGTGCGTTCTGTAATTTTATATTGGTTTTCCGAAATAAGGACATTTTTACCGTTATTTCTTTATATACATTAATACCCCGGCTTCTACGGTCGGGGGTATCGTTTACGGAAATAGGCTTTTGAAAAACGTTTAACAAGTTGATTTTTTCATATTTATCTGATATAATTAAATACAGCAAGACGCAAATGATAATGGTATCATCTTCAGCTTTGATAGAAATTACAGAAGTTTCTGATATTTTGCCGAAAGGATAAGCCTATGGAAAAATCGAAAATGTACACCTGCTCGCATTGCGGAGCGGCGGTCACATCCGAGATATGTCCGTATTGCGGAAGCGTTACGAACGTAGAGACAAGCGAAGCGTATATGGAATATCCCGTTATCAACTGCAAAGAAGCTGCTCTGGGATTCTGGACGACTTTGTTCCCGCTGATCTTTGCCGTAATGTTTACTATATCCGCAATAATAATGCTGATAGAGGCGCTTTCGGGCATGGCAGGAGAGGATACGCCGATCATTATATTGATGTTCATACCGTTCTTTTTGATCGGCATAGCTGCGGCTGTTGTGGTTTTGAGAAATGTTATCAGATACATTATCCTGAAAGTGAAAGGCAAACACATTACCGGAAAGCTTTACGGATATGTTGACGATAACGTGAGGGTGAACGGACGTCCCGCGCAGGTGGCTAAGATCCTGGTGGATACCCCGAACGGAAAACGGTTTATAATGTACCAGCTCGGCAGTACCGAAAAGAATATTGCCGTTAATGAAGAAGTGCATCTTCTGGTCTACAAAAATATTTTTATGCTGGATAAAAGCAATAAAGAAACTATCGATTGGTGATGCTCTTTCTTGCTATAAAATCAGTCGCCGCGGCGCAGCTTTTTCGGCTGTACCGCGGCGAAATGCTTGACAGAGCGTTTTTAATATGTTACAATAAAATCGGCAGGGGACGACACCCATAGAAAAAAACGAATGCCGCAAAACCGAATATTGATGCACAGAGGGGGAGATACCCATAGAAAAAAACGTAGCTGTGACAGACGTAAACGGAAGACTTATCGGCTCCACTTACCCTAAAAGGGCAAAGGGACTTGTAAAGCAAGGTCGGGCAGAGTATGTCAACGACCAAAAAATACGTCTGAAATTTACTCATGCTCCGACCGTAATAAATAATACGGAGGAAATGAAAATGAGTAAAGTCATAAACTTTAATGCAAGAGAATTTGTCTTGGATAAAAGTATCGAGGGCAACAACGCAGGCGAGCGGGTGTTTATCACCACGCCGCTCGGCAGCGCAGAGGTATGGGAAATAGGCGATTGGGAGTGGAATTGGTCACAGATAGTGACGCAAATGACGCTCCAAAAGAACACCGACTACATTCTGCGGTTTGCAATGCTCGGCGGTATAAACGACACCGGTGACGCAGTATTGCAGGCTGTGATAGTTGCGTTAGACGGCTATGATACGCCCGAACAGGCGTGGGAGGACAGACAGGTATACGCGCTTGACAAAAGCCGCTATCAGCCTGTCATAAGCAAGAGCGACAACGGCGACGGTTTGCTCAGGATCTTTGAGATACCCTTTAATACCGGCGAACACGAACAGTATAAAATATTATTTACAGCCATGCATGCAAAAGCCGGCTTTTTCGCCCCGCAGGAATATTCCGTATACGAGCCGCTGAAGGATCTGACATATAACGAATGGTGGAAAAATCGCCTCAATTCGTTAAACGGGCAGGATAGCCGCAAAAGCGGTCTGTACTTAGATATGTCCGGCGCGAATATTTCATTGAGTGCGATCCAAAAGCTGCTGAGAGAAAAGCCGTCCGGCACCTATATCAATTTAAGCGGCTGTAATGTTTGCGGAAACGCACAGGACTCCGACCGGCAGCCGGAAGCTGAAGATGAAAACGTTACGGTTTATACCGAAAAGCAGTTTGCCGAGTTTCTTAAAAATATCGGCGACGGCATAATAATGGAGCACAAACGCATTATCGTAAATTTGGACGGCAGCGGTGAACGGTATGATATAGGAGCTTCAGCTGACGGGGCGCTCATAAATCTGTCCGGTTCAATTCTTACCGCAAGGGCGTTTTCGATGTTAGTGAGCAAGCTCGGCGACGGCTGCATAGTCTCAATCAACGATATGACCGTTACCGACGACGGCATAGACGATATGTACCCCTGCGGCAGCAAGAGCGACGGGCTTGTGATAGACCTTTCAGGTTCGACGATACCGCAAAAGGCGCTTGATCTTGTTTACGCAAAAGGCGGAGACGGCTTTGCCGTAACGACCGACAATTGCAAGACAGAATAACTTGTAGAAGAGCTTTACTTAAAACAATAACGACAAACAATAACGGCGTCGCAGTCGAAAGGCTGCGACGCCTAATTTTGCTTTTGAAAATAATCAGTTCAAATGCAAATGTTCCTGCAAAGCGGTTTGAAGAATTTGAGAAAAATTCAAGTGGGCGTTTTCGGCCGCCGTATTAAGCCATGCGGGAATAGTACAATTTTTACGGACGGCTTTACTGCCGTGTTTTTCTGCGTAATCGTCAACGTCTATCATCACAACGCTGACAATACCGTTTTCGTATTCGTCGGCTTTAATGTCCTCAGGAATAGAAGGCTGAGGCGCTTTTCTGCCTTCTTCCAGCTCATCGAGCACCCATCCGGACGCTGCGTCAGTCGCCTGCTCCAGAGCTTCTGCCAGTGTTTCACCCTCTGTTATGCAGCCGGGCAGATCGGGGACGATCACCGTATAGCCGCTGACGTCGCCGGGATAAATACATACAGGATAAATATACTTCATAACGTAATACTCCTTTCGCGATACTTATTTCAGTCCCGCCTGTTTGAGAATTGAGTTTGCTGTTTTTGGGTCGAGGTCTTTGCCGGAATGTATGGGAACTGTAACTTTTCCGGGCTTATATGGATGTATCAGTTGGAGATGTGAACCTCTTTGCGCTTTTTCTGCCCACCCGTCGGCTTTCAAAATTTTTAGCATTTCCTTTGCTGTCATTTTTCCGACCATACTTGCAAAGCAAGTATCTCTCCTTTTAAGTTTTGTGCGGTTTTGAAAAGCAAAATTGCTGACCGTGCTCAGTAAAGCACCAAACGCAAAGTCTTAAAAATTTATTTTTCAGACTTCTGCCTCCTTTATATATTATAGCACGCATTATGCGTATTGTAAACACTTTTTTGAAATTTTTTTGAAATATCTGTTTTTGATGTAATGATAGTACGGAATTTTAACATAGCGGCTGTCCTGCTTTTGTTTGACAGAACAAAAAACCGGTGATATAATAAAACAAAAAGGGGTGAACGGTATGTTATATGTCACCGGAATACATGCTCTTAATTTGGATTGTGATTTGAAGACCTGCGGAGATTGGCATACTTCGGCCATACAATGGGAACATCCGACGATTATGGAATCGGACGGCTCTTTTTACGGGAATTACGGCATTGAAAAGGACAGGACTATTCCCGAACATAGTGAAAAATATAACGTTGCTAATCATATAAGAGCGTTGCTTGACTTGATACAGGTCGGTAATTTCAGCGTTGCTCAAGGAATGAGAAACGATTATATTTGCTGCGAGGATTACAACAACGAGATTTTTTCACAGGTCTATAAACTGAAAGAAACCGACAAATGGGATAAGATCGACGATTTTATGTCAAGAGAATATAAAAGAAGCTGGAGAATATGGAAGACCGAAAGTGAAAAAAGAGAATACGGATATGTGATCAGCACACCGCTGTCAACAGCCGATGAATACGCAGATTACAGGAGAAAACACGGATATGTGATCAGCGAATTTTTACGATTTTTATACGAAAACACAGACTCATATATTCTTAAAGGCGGCACGGCGTTAGCGATGTGTTATCGGATTGACAGGTTTTCGGAGGATATAGAGTTAGACGGAAAAGGCGACGCGATTTTCGATTTGGTAAATTGTTATTGCAAACGAAATTCCTACGAGCATATAACAGAACAAAACACCGATACGGTAAAACGATGCAGGATAAATTACGGCGGGGCAAAACCGCTTAAAGTAGAAGTATCATGCCGAAGAAATGCGATAGCTCCAACTGAATATCAAAAAATAAACGGAATTATCGTTTACACAATAGAGAGGTTGGCGTTGATGAAATGCAGCGCGTACTCCGCTAATGATAAAATGAGCGATTTATACGATCTGGCTTTTATCTGCTGCAATTACTATGATAGTTTATCAGAGCAGACCAAGGGCTATATTTTTGACGCGATCTTGGCTAAAGGCATAGAACAATATGAATATCTTGTTAATGACCGCCCCGACGAGTCGATAAACAAAGAAAAACTGTTAGATCTATTTTTGACCGCAATTGATAAGTTAGGACTTTTGATAGACGATAACGAAAGGAAACTCATCGAAGAATACAAGAGCGACGTCCGCCTTAAATCGACGTTTCAAAATTAACTGAATCGGGAGTTAAAACATGAACAATATAGAATACGACGAAAATACAGGACTGCCAAAAGATAAAAGCTATTTAGAGTGCGGCTTGCCGTCGTTTTTACAGGAATCTGTCGAGCAAATGAAAGTCGCATGGGAAAAATACGAAAAGGGAATACCGTATATGCAGCTCGACTGCGATTTTTGCGAGCTTCAAAGCAATATAAATATAGCCGAAACAGAGCAGCTTATCACCCCGGAGCAGGCGTGGTATTTGCGCGAAAAATATCTGGGCATCGAAAGGACAAATTGATTTGATAGATTTTGCCCGAATGCCGACGCTGCACAAAGCGTACGGCGGAGCAAACGGAAAGAAAATTTCCATAGTATATAATAACGAAATATATATGTTGAAATTTCCCGCCGTATCCGTTAAAAAAGCCGGCGATACAAACAGCTGCGTTTGCGAATATTTAGGCTGCAGGATATTCCAAAGCGTCGGCGTTCCCGTGCAGGAGGTTTTGCTTGGCACTTATACGACTTCCCAAGGACAGAAAATAGTTGTTGCTTGCAAAGATTTTACTTCTCAGGGAGTAGTTTTGCAGGATTTTGTTTCAACGAAAAATCAGATCATCGATTCTGAGTATCAGGGCTGCAAAACGGAATTAAGCGGTATACTTGATATATTTGATAAGCAAAGCGCGATAGACCGCGAAGAATTATCACAGCGGTTTTGGGATATGTTTATTGTTGACGCGCTGATAGGCAACTGGGACAGACACAACGGCAACTGGGGATTTTTATATAACACGGCCGCCGATGAGCTTTCGCTTGCACCTGTTTACGATTGCGGAAGCTGCTTGTTTTCACAGGCGGATATGACGATAATAGAAAGTATTTTATCCGACAAGAACGAATTGAACGACCGGGTATATAACCGGCCTACCTCCGCGATAACCGTAAACGGCAAGCGGATAAACTATTTTGATTTTATTTCTTCTTGCGATAACGAGGAATGCAGCGAAGCGTTAAAGCGTATTTTCCCGAAAATCGATATAACTCACCTCGAAAATATCATCGACGAAATACCGGTACTAAACGATTTGCAAAAACAGTTTTATAAAGTCATCGTAAAACAAAGATACGAACGTATTTTGCGATATTCTTATTCAAAAATTTCCGGCAAGTGAGAAAGTTTTAATAACGAAAAGAGCCATTCAGTGGGAAAGGCTCTTTTGTTTTTTGAAAACTTTATAAGAAAGCCGATATTGTGTTTTCTGTGGGTATCATTGTGGAGAATTTACGCCGTCTATGCAATTATCGTATATCCATTCTTTTAGCGGCTGCATATCTCCGGTCTCATAAAACTTTATCAGCATTGTCTTAAACCTATCGTCAAGTTCGACAGGAACGGATAAAATACCGTTTCCGTTTTGGATAAGTATTTTATTTCCGGTCATAATTGCTATCCTTTTGTTTCCGTCGATGAAAGGCTGTTTTCTCATTATCCACAGCATGATGGTAATTGCCCGCTCGGTGGGATTGCCTATTTTAAGTATTTCCATAAGCTCGGCGCTGAGCTTTTTTGCGTCCGGTATTTTAGGACGCCATGACGTGCCGCTTATCAAAACGTCGCCGGTGCGCAGACTGCCAAGCTGCGAATACTCAAAATCAGTTCCCGCTTCGGTTTTTGCGATTATCTTGTGAAGCTCCTGCAAGAAAATCAAACTGACGGGTCTATTGATATTTTCGAGGATAAATTTCCACGCGCCTGTTAAATCGAGCACTTTACATATTTCGGACGGTTTTAGGTTTTCGACGTTTACGTCATTCAGGATATTGACGGTGTTTTCAAATGTTATTGCGATACCTTCGAGGTTGGCGATTTTATATACAACATCGGCCGAAAGCCTTTTGGCAAAGAAAATATTTGCTTTTTGCGACATAACAAATTTGTTATCCATAACGCTGCTTTCCTCTTTTGATTTTCTTTATTAAATAAGGGCTTGTCTGACATTGGCTATATATGCGGGATATCTTGCCTAAATTATATCAATATCTTTTTTGTTTGTCAACGGGAGCACTTTAATAAAGGGCTTGCATGTCGGTGTTCTGAAAAAATTCCGGCTTGTTTTTATACAAAACGGCGCAGCCCTCTGGCTGCGCCGCCGTATATACAGGAGGAAGACAATGAAAGTTAAAGCTGATATTCTCAGATAGTGCCGGTCACCGTCAGAGTGACAGAAGAAGGCGTTACCGACCATTCGCCGGTCGCGGTATCCTGAGTGTAGGTTGCCGCGGGTACGGTGATAGCGTCGGCCGCTGTGGTGAATTGGCCGGTAGCCTCATCGTAGGTGTAATTGTCGGTTCCGGTCCAGGACGCGCCGTTGTAGGTCACGGTGATATCGGACAGCAGCGGGTCGAACAAGTCGGACAGCACGACGCCCTGAGCCTCGGTCGCGCCGGTATTCTGTATCACAAAGGTATAAGTTACGGGACTGCCGTCGTTGACGGGAACAGGAGATATGCTCTTGGTTACGTTTAACTGTGCTGCGGTATCTGCCGCGGTCTGGGCGGAAGCGGTCTCGGTCCTTGTACCGTCGGCCGAAGCGGCGTAGATAGTGTTGGTGATATTATTCCCCGTGCCGAGCGGTGCGTAGCTGTTCGCTGTCGCCTGGTAGATAAGCATAGCCTCTCCGTTGGCGGGAACGGTCAGTCCGGTTACGGACAGCCCGCTTGTCGAAGTTACCGTCGGGTCGGCCTGAAGCGTGCCGTCGGTGAAATATTTCAGCGAGCCGTCGGAGTAGGTCAGCGGGTAGACTGTATCGCCGTTAAAAGTATAAGCGCCGAGATCGTCCGCTAAGCTGACTCCGGTAAGCTCGGTATCGGAGGTGTTGTCGATCACCGCAACGTAGGTTATCACATCACCGGGAACGTAGCTTTCATTTATGACATACTTTCTCACGGAAAGCGGGTCTATTATTTCGCCCTGCGCGGTGTTGGAGGATATCTGCGTACCGTTGTAGCTGACGGTAGCGCGGTTGGTGAAAATTGCCATATTCTTTTTATCCTTTCTATATAGTCGGCGGTTTTCCGCCGCAATAACAGTTTATTCACCCCAAACTGATTTTGACACGAAAAAAGCGCAGGAACTTCAGCTCCTGCGCTTTTATTGTTTACTTTTTGAATACAGCTACCGTTAATTCGTTTTCCGTTGAGGTTAGGCATGCGGGAACCGAACCCAAGTCGGTTTTTACGGGCATATTTTCGCCAATACTGCGTCAACCTCGCTCGACATACGCAAGTATGCCTTCGTTCGGTTTCCTTGTCTTGACAAAAATCTGC
>CANQKE010000020.1 GCA_947624435.1 uncultured Ruminiclostridium sp. | reverse complement strand
GCAGATGCTTGTATATATCTTATAGATAAAAACAAGGAATATAGCTTTATAAATATAACGTCAGGCTATGAAATGTCGATAAAAGACATAGCTTATACGATAAAAGAAGCGGTAGGTTATGACGGAGAAATAGTGTTCAACACCGACAAACCCGGCGGAATACATAGAAAAAATATGTCCTGTGAAAAATTAAACATTTTAGGTTGGAAAGCAAAAACAGAATTTAGAGACGGGATAAAAAAAGCATATGAATTTTATAAAAATAAAGTAGATCAAGGAAGTTAAATTATGAAAATCGTTCTACTCTCCGGCGGCTCGGGCAAGCGCTTATGGCCGCTGTCAAACGAGGTACGCTCTAAGCAGTTTCTTAAGCTCATCAAAAATGATAACGGCTGTACCGATTCAATGGTAAGGCGCGTATACGGGCAGATATCGTCTGCTATTCCAAATGCGGATATATCGGTCACTACCAGCGCAACACAGGTGGAGGCTATAAAAAATCAGCTCGGCTCTAAGGTGTCCGTTATTGTAGAGCCTTATCGCCGCAACACCTTTCCCGCTATCGCGCTGGCCTCATCTCATTTATATTACGAAAGGCGCTGCGAACCGGACGAAACGGTTATAGTCCTGCCGGTAGACCCTTATGTGGAAAATGATTTTTTCGCCGCATTGAATAAAATCGACGCCGCGGTACAGCAAGGCACGGCGGATATTGTGCTGATGGGAGTAAAACCCACCTACCCATCCGAAAAATACGGCTACATAATCCCCGAAAATACCGATATTGAGCCTTTTCCCGTTTCGCAGTTCAAGGAAAAGCCGGACAAGCATGCCGCACAGCAGTTTATAGATATGGGCGGGCTTTGGAACTGCGGCGTGTTCGCGTTTAAGCTGTCGTATATCATGGATATTGTACAGCGCTATGTGCCGTCGACCGGCTTTGCCGATGTGCTGAATAATTATGCTTTGTTTGAGAAAAACAGCTTTGACTATGTAGTGCTGGAAAAAGCGGACAGCGTGGCGGTAGTTCCGTATGACGGAGAATGGAAAGACCTTGGTACATGGAACACTATCACCGAGGTTATGGACCCTCTTTACGGCTTTGCGATAGCAAGCGAGGACTGCACCAATACTCACGTCATAAATGAGCTTGAAATACCGATAGTGGTAATGGGCGCGCATGATATGATAGTGGCGGCAGGTCCTGACGGTATACTTGTCGCCGATAAGGAGCAAAGCTCATACATAAAGAAATACGTTGAGAATATGGACATTCGCCCGATGTATGAGGAACGCGAGTGGGGCGATTACACCGTGCTTAATGTTTCTGTAGATGAAAAAGGGAACAAGGCGGTCACCAAAAAGAAATTCGTAAAGCAGGGCAGTGAGATAAAGGAAAAGACGCACGCCGCCAATCGCACCGTCTGGACGGTGCTGAGCGGAAAAGCGGTCATAAAGATAAACGGCCGAAATCACGACGCTTTTCCCGGCGATACATACACGATAGATAAAGGTGTTTTACACTCGCTTATTGCTGTGGAGGATACCGTAATTCTTGAAATACAAATAAGTGTATAAATCTGAATAACTGTAAAAAACCTTCGGGAGGCCAATCGCTTCCCGAAGGTCAAATTATTTTTTAGGAGGTTTGCATTCGCTGCATTCAAACCAGAACGTACTGCCGACGCCGACCTTGCTGTCCACTCCGTATTTGAATTTGTGCATTTCAAGCACACCCTTTACGATAGACAGCCCCAGTCCGCTGCCGCTTTTGGCGCGCTGATGAGTTTCGCCGTCACGCTTTACTTTATAGTATCTGTCCCAGACGTATTTGATGTTTTCTTCGTCTATGCCGACGCCGTTGTCCTGCACTTCAAACCGCACGGTGTTGTCCGGTTTGCGGTACAGATTTATCTTGACGGTCTTATCGTCGCCGGCATAGGTCACGGCGTTGTTGATGAAATTATACACTACCTGCTCGATCTTGGTAATATCGGCTTTGATGTATATGTCCGGCTCACAGCTGAGGAGAATGTTATAATCCCTCACCTCGTTGAGCAGGGAAAAGCGCGAAGTCAAATCCTTAATGTGCTGCGAGAAATCGAACACCTCCATATTCATCTTAGCAACGCCGCTTTGCAGCTTGGACAGGTCCAGAATGTCCGTTACTAAAGAAGAAAGCCTGTCCGTTTCGTCTATGATGATTTTAAGATGTTTTTCCCGCTTTTCGGGATTATCGCCGGAAAGGTCGCGTATCATCTCGGCGTAAGCCTTTATCATAGTCAGCGGAGTGCGCAAATCGTGCGAGATGTTCGCCATCAGCTCCTTGCGCAGATCATCGGATTTTGCGATTTCGTCAGAGGCGGTGTTCAGTGTTTCGGTAAGCTCGTTTATTTCTAAGAACTGGTGCTTTTTGGTCTCCAGATGAAATTCTCCCTGCGGAAGCTTTCGCGCGGACTTTTGTATCTGGACTATCGGCTTTGTTATGCTGCTGGAGAAAAACACCGAGATAACAAACGCGCCGAGTATTATAAGCACAGCGGTAAGATTTAACTGGCTGTAAATTATCTCGGTGGTAGTCCCTATCGGTTCGAGATAATTAAATACATAAGCCTTGACCGCTCCGTTGGTTTCATAAAACTGATTTTGCTCGTCTGCCGCCGCTATCTGAGATATCATTACTATCGCTTTTCCGCCGTCCTTGGAACGGGGCAGGGTAGTCATCGAGTAGACGTCCTCGCCGTTTGAGTACCTTTCCATCTGTTCTTCGTCAAGGCTGAAAATTATATCGCGTATCTCCTGATTGTTTCTTCCGAGAAAATTCTGATGTACATAAGTCCTGTTCCCGTCGGAAATATGGATATAAAGCTGACGCTCTTTGGCAAGCTCCTTGACGGTTTCGGAAAGCTTTGCGGGATCGTTGTGCCATACGTCGCTGATTATGCCGACCGTTTCCGACGTTTCCTTGGTTTTCATATGCTCGTAATAGCTTGACAGCATTACCACCTGAAATATATACAAAAACGCGATTATCAGCAGCGCAAATACAATGAACATAAGCCATACACGAAACCGTATGCTCGAAAAAACACCTTTCATTATATCACCGTCATACTTCAAACTTATATCCCATGCCGCGCAGCGTAACTATGAATTTTCTGTACGGTCCGAGATTGTTTCTAAGCATTTTGATATGAGTATCTATCGTCCTGTCGTCGCCGAAAAAGTCGTAGCCCCAGACCTCTTCTAAAAGCTTATTGCGTGTGAGGGCGATATTTTTGTTTTTGACAAGGTAGAAAAGCAGGTCGTATTCTTTCGGGGTGAGATTCGCTTTCTGACCGTCTATGATGACGTCCCTTGCGGTAAAATTTATCTCAAGTCCCTCAAATTTCTGTATATCGCCCGACTGCTGCTCGGAAGACGTCTTGTTGCGCTTTACGATAGCGTTTATCCTCGCCATTACCTCTTTCGGGGAAAACGGCTTGACTACATAGTCGTCTACTCCCATTTCAAAGCCGAACAGCTTGTCATATTCTTCGCTGCGCGCCGAAAGCATAAGCACCGGAGTGTTCTTGAACTTTCTTATTTCCTTGCAGGCGGAAAATCCGTCTAACCTCGGCATCATTATATCCAGGATTATAATGTCAAAGTCCTGATTGCGAGCCATTTCCACCGCCTGCATACCGTCAACGGCCTCGGACACCGTGTGACCCTCGTATTCGGCATATTCGCGTATTACCTCGCGTATTTTCTGTTCGTCGTCGGCGATAAGTATTTTGTACATATCAAAGCTCCTTTCTGTATTAAAAAAATTATTCAGTTTAAGCCTGTTAAACTGAATAAAGATAAAATGCCATTACAAATACAAATAAAAATAAGGGGAGAGGAAATCATGATAATTGTGTTTCAACCACCATAATCTTCTGTCAGCTCTTACTGACATTTATAATTATATAGGCGCTTTATGAAAAACAGGTGAAAAAAATCAAAAAACGGTATAAAATTATTTTTATAACAGATCCGATAAATACATCTCTGCTAATCTGTCCAATTCTTTCATACTGATAGCAGCATAATTGCTTTTAAGAATGCTTCTGCTTTTGTGTATAGGAAACTCTATTATTATCTCTTCGCTTTTGCTGCTTTCCGATATGCTTATACTGCCGCCGATATACTCGATATACAGCTTTGCGGCAAAGTTGTTAAAATCATTGGCTCTTATCTTTTCTAAATTTTCCTTTGTTTGGTCACTGATGTGATATTTAAGCTGTATATACACACTTTTGTTTCCGGTGTATACATCTATCACATGATTTTTCTCGTTAGAGGAAATTATGACATGTCTTATCAGACCGAAAAGTATGCTGTCGATTATCTGACGGTCGCCTAATATGCTTACGTCCTTAAGCTTTCCCGCCTGAGTCGTCAGCAGTTTTATCGTATGTCCTCTCGTGTTCAGAAACCGGTTGCACGCCTGGATAACATCGTCCGCTTCCCGAAATATCAGCACGGTTTTTTCTTTGTCGGCATGACCGTAGATAATGGAGGATATCTCGCTTAAAGTATCGACATACCGTGTCAGGTCACGGCATATCCTTGTCTGTTCGTTTGCGGTGGTTTTAACTTCCGGGCTTTCGCGGGCTATCACTTCCGCTAAGTGCGCGAGGATATCTATATTGTTTTTAAGCGTATCGAAGATATAAGATACCTCTTTATAAGTATTTGTGTAGCCTAGCCTGAATATGTTTTCCGAGGCGGTGCAGAGTATCCAGATAAACAGCTTTTGACCGTCGGTGTTTACGGCTACACATTCCGCGCTGTGGCAGCTTCCGTTCACATAGACCGAAAACACCGCGCCGTCCTTTGGAGCTTTCCCCTTTATATCGGAAAATGCGATCTCTCCCGGCTCAAAATCTTTATTGTTCCACAGTATATTGAATTTTTCGTCGGTGATTATCCTGAGTCTGCTGCCTTTATCGCAGAGCTTAGCCGCTTGTTCGGTTGCTGTCGCTTTCATTGTTATCTCCCGTCAGTTTATGCTGTACTCCGTTTTCGTCCTGTATATACACCCGGTCGAGCTCAGACAGCAAATTGCTGCGAAACATCGCCCGGTATTCGTTCCTTAGCTTTGTCTGTTCCGCTTTTTCCTCCTCGGTAAGCGCTCTTACTCTGGATTGCCTTGCAAGAAAGTTTATACGTTCTATCTTTTCCTTTTCCATATCATTCTCCGTTATTTCTATGATCCGTGTTTTTTATCATAGTTATCGGCTTTATAGGCTTGCGTATCAGCAGAAAAATTATTATCCCGCCAAACAGTCCGCTTATTATCCCGAATATCAGTAAAAACGGCAGAAATGTCCATACGCTTGCGCCGTATATTACCGACGCTGCCGCAAGTTGACCGATATTGTGCGCCACAGCTGCCAATGCTCCGGCGAATATCGCTGCCGACGGGTCTTTGACGGTTATCTTTATAAGGCACATAACCGCCGCAGCCAATACGCCGCCCGCTAAGCTGAACAGCAGCGCGGTCGGATTTCCGGTGATAAGCGCCGAAAGCAATATTCGTGCGGCCAGTATCAAAACAGCGTCATAAGCTTTCCATACGCCGCCGATAAACATTACCAGCATTATAGGCAGGTAGGCAAGCCCTATCCTTACTCCCGGTATCGGTATTATCGGGGGAAAGCCGCTTTCCACCACGAACAGCACCAGCGAAACGGCGGTGAACAACGCTGCCGAACACAGCTTTTTTACGGGGTATCTCACGGTGAATACGCCCCCTCCGCCGAGATTATAAGCTGATTCGGCACACAGATTATAGGGTGCGGATCACCTTTGATACCGGCTGTATTGACGCATATCTTATCGGGACAGTCAGCGTCCGATACGCTTATCATGCCGTCCTTTACCGTGACGGTGTTTTTATTGCCCTTGCTGTTTATAACGTCAAAGCTGTAGCTTTCGTTTTGGGAAAGGTCTACGCTGCGCACCAGCCTGCCCTCACTGTAGATGTTGACCTTACTTGTTGACGCGCCGTTAAAATAGATGAAATACACACCCGCGGCCGCGGCTATCAACGTAAGTATTATTATCAGCGCAAGAATTATTTTTATAGTTCTCTGTTTCATTTTGTAAAGATTTTTTCCGCTCCGTCGGAAAGCAGCACACTGCCGTCGTTAAGAGTTATCACCGCGTCAATGCCGCTAAGCTTTTCACAAAGCGATAATGCCTTTTCGCTGCCCATGACGAAAAACGCCGTGGAATATGCGTCGGAGCTTGTCCCGTCCGAGCTTATGACTGTCACGCTTTTTATATCGCTTTGAGCGGGATAGCCGGTCATAGGGTCGATTATATGATGGTATCTCTTCCCGTTGTACTCCACATAACGCCTTGACGCGTTAGAGGTGGATATGCAGGTCTCTCCGACGTTCAGCTTGCCTATCGGAGTATTTGTATCGTCGGCGGTGACCGATACTCCCCAGCTTTGCGCGCCGGGGAAGGCGTCGCCTATCGTCTGTATATTCCCGCCGAAGTCTATAACGGCGCTTTTGACGCCGAGGCGCAGCATTTCATCTTTAAGAAGTCCCAGTGCGTAGCCCTTTGCGGCAGCGCCGAGGTCTAACGAAAAGCCGTCCTCGGTAAACTGTACCGTCATATTTTCGCTGTTCAGCGTTATATTTTTATAGTTATGTTTTCCCGCAAGGCTTTCTATTTTATCGAAATTCGGCGAGGTGACTTCCTGAGCGCTGCCGAAGCCCCACAGCCGCGATATTTCTCCCAGCGTTATATCAAACGCGCCGTCTGTCTTTTGGGATATTTCAATGCACTTTTCCAAAAGGGAAAAGGTGTTTTCATCAACGGATACCGGCTGATTTGCCGCGCTGTCGTTTATTTTTGCGATAACGCCGTTATCACCGTAAGAGGTAAGCTGCTCTTCCAATTCGCCGAGTATATTCTTGCAGCTGTCGGTTATTTCCCGGTCGGAATGGCTGCCGTCAGCGGAATATATAGTAAATGTCACATAGGTGTCAAAGTAGAACCCCGTGTAAGCTCTCGGTATAACTTCGTCTTTGCACCCCACTAAGAGTAATGCCGCACAGAGCGCGGCAATAAAGCATAACTTTTTCATGGTTAAAGTATATCAGAAATCCTCTTTTATGTCAAGAGTTTATACCGTCAAGGAAGCACAGCTTGCGTATATTTGTATCCTCGCTGAAAGTGATGGTGTTATAGACGAACAATATCGAATCGTAGCTGTTTGTATCAATATCTATTGTATCAAACGGCGTATTGATATATCTGAGGTCCAGCACCGTTATTTTGCTGTAGTGATTTACTAAAAACGGGATAAGCGAGTTGGCGTAGCTGTCTTTGAATATCAGCAGCGAGCCTTTGTCGTTGTCCTCGCTTAGCTCGGTGTTTATCTCTATCACCGGCACGTTTAAGCCCAGAAAGCTGGAGTATTTGTCCTTTTTATCAATATATTCACGAAAATATAAGCTGTCCCGCGTTTCGGAGTTTTCTCCGCTTCCGGCGGTCAGGGTAAGCTTCGGCTCTCCGGTGACCGGAATATAAAAGTCTATTATATCCGGTTTTATGCTGTTGTCCAGCGTCTGGGAATACAGCGTGCCCCTGAATGTGTCCGAGGCATGCTCGATATTGAATTTATCTATACTATACGGAGTAAAGCCCATATATTCGCCCGCGTCCCTATAGGCGAGAAACGCGCCGCCGCTTGTCCAGTGGTGGTCGGTGCGGTAAAAGATATAGTCGTTTCTGGCGGAATACAGACAGGAATAAATATCTATAGGCGTAATATTGTCGGAAATACCGTAGCACATATCAATAAAGCTCTTTTGGTCTGCCGCGCCGCAGAACGCCGGCAGGGTGTCTTTGTAAATCTCCTGCGCGTTTGGCGAGAGCATAAAATATATCTTCTGCTCGTTTTCGGCGTGAACGTCTGCAAATTTTTTCATCGCGTCAAGATTTTCCGATACACTTTTTTCGTCCCAGCCTTTCCACGCCTCCATCATTCTGCCGTCCTCGGTGAAAATGTCCTTTATCTCCTTTTTGCCGAGCAGACGGTCGAAATTGTTCTTTATGTTTATCCATTCTTCCCGCATTATAAACCGGTCGGAGAAATATTCCTCAAATCCGTTCATAAATTCTTCGCTTAATACAGTGTCTATATTAAACTCCGGAAAATCCGCCAGATAGCGGTTTTCGGTTTCGCTGAACGACTTTTCCGGCATTCCTGACGCTCTTATCAGAGTGGCGGTCGGTATTATCAGTGCCGCTATGCAGATAACTATTATCGTGAGCAGCTTATAAAGCTCTGTCTTTTTCATACCTGTCACTCCTTATTAGAAATTGAAATATAAGAACGGATTGTAAGTCGCGTCTACCAGATACGCCGTAGATAACAGCAGCATTGCCGTTATCACCGCGACGCCCGCATAATTCACCACCGGTGCGAGCTTGTTTCTAAGCGCCTTTACCGCTCGCTGAGGCAGGTCGGTACAGCCTATTATGCAGATGATGAACATAAGGCCGTAGTTTGTCAGCTGGTACAATGCCGCGTCGTCTGCCAAAACTCCCGTACCGCCGAACATCGCCGATATATATGCTCCCGCAGAAGGCAGGTCGGGGGTATCGAATAATACCCACCCCAGTATCACCAGCAGCATAGTATATATACAGTCGAGCGCGGCAGGCAGCTTGTCCAGCAGCTTTTTCAAAAACAGCCGCTCGCAGATTATCACCACTCCGTATAAGCTGCCCCACAGCACAAAATTCCAGCTTGCGCCGTGCCAGATACCGGTTATCACCCATACCACCGCGAGGTTGAACACCGTGCGCCATTTGCCCCTGCGGTTTCCGCCAAGCGGTATATAAATGTACGATCTGAACCACGCGCCCAGCGTAATATGCCATCTTCTCCAAAATTCGCTTATGCTTTTGGACATATACGGATAGTCGAAGTTTTTAGGGAAGTTAAAGCCCATTATCTTTCCCAGCCCCACAGCCATATCGGAGTAGCCGGAGAAATCAAAGTATATCTGGAATGTGAAAGCCAGTATGCCGAGCCATGCGCCCAGCATCGAAAGCTGACCGAAATCGGTCGCCTTTACCGCGGTCCATAGAGAGCCGATACTGTTTGCGATAAGTACCTTTTTGGATAGTCCGATGACGAATTTGATTATACCGTCGTATATAAGGTCCAGCGTTATCGAGCGGCTTTCCAGCTCGGCGGCAACGTCGTTGTATCTTACTATCGGTCCGGCGACTATCTGCGGAAACAGCGTAACGAACGCCGCAAAGGTTATCGGGTTTTTCTGCACCTTTACATTTCCGAGATACAGGTCTATAGTGTAAGACATCGACTGGAACGTGAAAAAGCTGATACCTATCGGCAGCAGGTCCATCGGCAGATAATCCAGCCCGAAAATGTACATCTGACTTATATCTATATTCGTACCGAATACGGCGTTTATATTCTCAAAGATAAATCCGCTGTACTTGAAAACGGCAAGCAGACCTACGTTCATGCAAATGGATACAATAAGGCAGATACGCCGCGGCAGCTTTCTGCCCTCGAATTTGTTCATGATAAGTCCGGCGCAGTAGTCTATCATAGTAGAAAGTATCATAACGACTACATATACCGGTTCTCCCCAGGAATAGAAAAGCAGTCCGCTGAGCAGTATTATCACATTTTTGA
Organism: uncultured Ruminiclostridium sp.; assembly: GCA_947624435.1. Lineage (GTDB taxonomy): Bacteria > Bacillota > Clostridia > Oscillospirales > Ruminococcaceae > Ruminiclostridium_E. Next base: position 36,308 of record CANQKE010000020.1, on the reverse strand, counting down.
ATTTGGTGGGGGAGATGTAGTACAGTATCAGCACCAGCGGCAAAAACAGGTATAAAAATACCGTGGTTGAAAAGACCATTTTCCGCTCCTTTCCTGTTAGAGTTATTGCTGCGCCGTTTTAAGCGCTAAGATATATTCTTCTTCACTGAACAGACGGTTTATCACCTCGGCCGCCGCTTTTGTGCCGAGTCCCTGCGGCAGACCTAAAGCGGCAAGCAGCCGTCTGCGGCGATATGAGGCATTCTCAGTCCCGATAAGTCCGTCGTCATACATTCTTGCGGTGGTGAGAAATTCCCGCTTTTCCTGTGCGGCCGACGCTCCCGCCTCGGTAAGCGCTTTTCTGAGTAAATCGGCGTCCATGCCCTCTACTCCGAGAAGTCCCTCCGCCGAGGGCTGCTCCTTGCGCCGTTCTTTTCCGGCTATCTGCGGGATATAGGCGTTTATTATCTTTCCGCCCTGAACAAAGCCCTTTATATGGTTTCTTATCCGAAAGCCCGCCGTATCGCTGTCGGTCAGGATTATTATCCCGACGCTCTGCGCGAGGGAACGGATAAGCTCTTTTTTTTTGGCGTTTTTGAATATCCCGAACCCGTCGGTAGTGATTATCAGCGTGTCCAGTATCTGCGACAGCTTTGCTTTGTCGTATTTGCCCTCGACAATGACCGCCTCTTTAAGAGATATCGTTTTACACATATTGCAGCAGTCCCGCGATAGTTTGTTCAAGCACCGTCCGTTCGTCAGCGTTGGTGGATTTCAGCTTCAGATCCGCCTCGTTCAGCAGGGAAATGCACTTCCTTATGCTTTCCGGCGACATCTTTCTTGTAGTGTTGAACGCTTTTTCCATTAAAAACGCACGGTTTTTCGGATAATCAAAATCTGCCGCCGCCGCTGCCGGAGATATTCCCGCCTTTTTTGCGCAGACCGCACGGTAAAAATCAATATACGCGCTTGACAAAGCGGAAAGTATTATAATAGGCTTTACCCTCTGTGCGATAAGGTCGTCTAACAGCGCGAACGCTTTTTTTCTGTCGTTTTGCGCGACCGCGGTACCTATAAGATACGCCTTTGCGTCCGGCATACGCAGCACCGATTTTTCTATCATTCCGGCAGTTATCTCACCGGAACCGGCGTAGCTGCATAATTTATCTGTCTCGACTGAGCAGCGGGTGATGTCGTTTAGCGTCAGTTCTACAAGCAGCATGGCGTTTTGCCGAGAGATGACACAGCCGTTTTTAGCCGCCTTTTTCATAATAAGGTCGGCGGTCTTTGCGGGAGGCAGTGCGGAAAATTTACAAACGCAGCAGCCGTCAAGCTTTGACAGCTTGTCTATGAATTTCTTAGCTTTACTTTTTTTAAGCGATTCCGCCGAGACGTTTGTTTGTGAGAATATCACGGTGCATTCTTCCGGAACGTCGGCGAGTATCTCCAAAGTTATGGATATTTCATCATCGCTTAGCTTTTCCGCCTCGAAATCCTTTATAAGAACGGCTTTGCTTTCGGAGAACAGCGGCATGCTTTCCACACTGTCCGAAAGCTGCTCTGTAGTAAACGTTTCGGAAAATTTCACAAGATTGACGTCATCGTCGCCGACCGTTTTTTTAAGCACGCGCTTTGTGTATGTGTCGGTCAGAAAAGGCTCGTCGCCGTAAAAATAATACACGCGCCTTATATTTCCGCTTTTAAGCTCGGCTGAAAGCTTGTTTTCATCGGTAGTCGTTTACCTCGCCTCCTCCTTTTATGATAAGACCGCCGTCGTTTGACAGCTCAAGATACGTTTCTTCGTAATAAACATTTATATCGTCGCCGTACAGCAGCACCTGATCCTTGTCAAAATAAAAGCTGCGCCCGTACAGCTCTCCGTCAAGCTCTCCGCTGCCGTAATAAAAGGCAAGGTCGGTGTTCTGACGGTCGGATACGGCAGATATGCTGAGATCGTTACGCTTTAACTCGGCAAAAAATCTGTTCGGCTCTAAAGTAAACCGCATATCCGCATTTTCGATATATTCACTGTCCTCCGGAAAGTATATCGTGTCAACTATATCGCCGAACATTTCGGTATACTTTGCTTCGGAATTTTTATCGTCATTCATTATGTATAGGAAGTCAAGCCTTCCGATATTGTCGCCGCGCACCGCGGAATACAACAGGTCGGCAACCTCTTCTCCTCCCGAAAAGACCGCCGCGCAGGAATAGTTTCGGCTTTCTATCAATAGGCAGCCGCCCTCTCCGTCAGTGAAAGGCTTTATTCTCACTCCGTCAAATGTAAGCATTCTGATAACGCAGCCCGTTATCACTATGACCGCGCCGAAAGCCGATATATACGCGCATATCGCCGCACGATGCTTGTCGATGAAGATATAAAACGTTATCACCACCGCTACTACCGCCAGCACCGCGAATTTTTCGATGATACCGCTGCAGCTTATATGCGAATACGGCAACTCCGCGAAAAACGTAAACATACGATCCATCACGGTACAGCAGGCGTTTGCCGGTATCAGCAGTATATCGAATATCCCTCCGGTAAGGGCAAACAGCAGAATAAATATCAGGCTCACCGTGAAAAACGGTATGCACAAAAGCGATGTGACAGCTCCGTAGACCGGCAGCGTTTCAAAATATATCACCGACAGCGGTAACGAAAACAGCGACGCGCAGCAACAGCAGCACAAAGTATCCGCTAATCCCGCGCCGCGCTTTAAGTGAAACCGTTCTTTTATCGCCTTTGACAGGGCAGGGGCGGCGCAGCCCGCTCCTACGGTAGTAAGCGCCGAGAATACCAGCCCCGCGTCAAGACACGCCAAAGGATCAAAGGTCAATATGATAAGCAAAGCCGCGCCTATCGAATTGACGCAGTCGCTTTTTCTAAAAATAAGCTGACCGGAATAGTGTATGATAAGCATGATACCGGATCGCAGCACCGACGCCGATAATCCGAAAAATATCATGAACACGCCTATTGACAGGGTAATAAGCAAGGTCCTTGCTCTTACGGCTTTTCCCAGGCAGAACAACGAAAACACCGACGCAAGTATATGGATTATAAGCGTCAGGTGCATGCCGGATACCGCGGTAAGATGTGCCGCTCCCGCCGCTTTGACATTGTATTTTGCGGTGTAGGACATCGCGCTTTTGTCACCGAGAAATATTCCTCTCATAAGCGCGCCGCCCTCATCGGGATAAGCGGACGAGATACGCCTTGCGAAATAATCGCGCAGCTCTTCCAAAAAGTCCGGCGGATCGTTTTTCGCTTCCTCGGACAATTCAAGCTCGGAACGCAGCGACGCGGATAATACTATCCCTTGTGAAAGATAATATCCGCCTCCCGAAAACGCGGTGCTGTTTTCTATAACGTCAAATTTTGCGTCGAAGGTCATTACGTCGCCTTTTCTGACGTCGCGGTCGTCCGCGAACATTATGAACCGCACGGTATTTTTGTTGATATCGCTTTCCAAGGTGTAAACGGCAATATCGTTGCCGACGCTTTTGCTGTCGGATATCTTAGCCTTTATCCGATAAATATTCCCGTCCGCAAGCGAACGCTGAGATAACAGCGGAAAATACGCCGTAATAAACATCAGCACGCCTGCCGCCGCAAACACCGCGGCAAGACAAAACGCGCTGCGCTCCATACGCGCCGCCGCTATCAATATTACCGGCAGTATGACCGTTGCGGCTATTCCGTAGGTTATACCCGCAGACACAAAAACAGAGGCAAAAATCATTGCGCATAGATATGAAAAACCTGCGACTGCTAATTTCTGCCTCATTTTGTTTACCTGTCAGGCAAGCTCGGTATTGAGCTTTTTACCGCCCAGTAGATGGAAGTGCAGATGCTTTACCGTCTGACCTCCATGCTCTCCGACGTTTGTCACCAGCCGCCAGCCTTCGCTGAGTCCAAGCTCCTCTGCGATGCGGCGAGCAGTCAGCATTATGTCGGAAACTACCCCCACGTTGTCGCTGTCCAACGCGTTAGCGCCCTCTATATGGACTTTGGGGATTATAAGGATATGTACCGGCGCCATGGGATTTATGTCCTTGAACGCAAGCACCTTATCATTTTCATATACTTTGGTTGACGGGATATCACCCGCGATTATTTTACAAAACAGGCAGTCCATGTAAAAAATTCTCCTTTCAGCTGAGCATTGATTTTACGGTATCTTCAAGCGCTATAAGCGCCTCGTCTATCTTAGTAAGGTCGGCGATACCCGCCATGGCGTTATCGGGTCGTCCGCCGCCTTTTCCTCCTGCGATAGCGGATATCTCCTTTACTATCTTACCAGCGTGAGCGCCCTTGTCGATAGCGTCCTGACCGCATATGCACAGGAAATTGCCCTTGCTGCCGTCCGTTCCCGCCAGCAGTGCGATATAAGCGCCGCCGGAGTTTTTAAGCTCGTCGCCCGCTTTCCTCAGAGAATCTCCGGTGACTCCGGTCAGCATAGCGGAATACAGCTTTATGCCGTTTACCTCCTTGGGATTGTCAAGGATACTCTTTAGCTGGCTTGCGGAAATAAGCCGGTTCAGCCTGTCTATCTCGTTTTGCATATCTCTCATTTCGTTCATCAGGTTTTCGCATTTCTGTATAAGCGCCGAGGGATTGGAAATTTTCATCATCTGAGCCGCGCTGCTTATTATCGCACGGGACTGCTCCAGCGTTTCCAGTACGCCGTAGCCGGTAACGGCCTCAATACGCCTTACTCCGGAGGATACCGACGATTCCGAGATTATCTTGAATAATCCCGCCTTGCCGGTGTTGTCAAGATGAGTGCCGCCGCAGAACTCGGTGGAAAAATCGCCCGCCTGCACTACTCTGACTACGTCGCCGTATTTTTCACCAAACAGCGCCATAGCGCCTTTCTTTTTAGCCTCTTCTATAGGAAGCTCCTCGGTTATTACCGGTTCGCCCTTGAGTATCTCCTCGTTTACCAGTCTTTCTGTTTCTTCTATCTCCTGCGGAGTCATCGCGCTGAAATGGCTGAAGTCAAAGCGGCATCTGTACGGGTCGACGTAAGAACCCGCCTGATGTACATGGTCGCCCAGGACCTTTCTCAGCGCCGCCTGCAAAAGGTGAGCGCAGGTGTGGTTCCTCATGGTGGCTTCGCGCTTTTCACGATTTACGGACGCGGTGACCTTGTCGTCAAGATAAAAGCTGCCGCTGTCAACATGACAATAGCATACGAACTGACCTGCCGGGGTCTTTTTCGTATCAACGACGTTCAGCGTGCTTTCTCCGGCAGTGATAGTGCCGCAGTCGCCGACCTGTCCGCCGCTTTCCGCATAGAACGGGGTAACGTCCAGCACGACGCTTACGTCGTCGCCCTCAGAGCAGCTTTCGACCGTCTGACCGTCTTTAAGGATAGCTATGATCGTGCTTTCGCATTCCATATCGGTATATCCGACAAACTGCGTGGTAAGCGAGCTTAAAGCGTCTGCGGCAGCCTCGTCCCAGCCTCCCTTGAACGCCTGATTGGAACGTGCCTTAGCGCGCTGCTCATTCATAAGCTCGGTAAACCTTTTTTCGTCTATTCCTATACTGCGCTCCGCGAGTATCTCACGGGTAAGGTCTATAGGAAATCCGTAGGTGTCATGCAGCTTGAAAAGATTTTCGCCGCTCAGCACCGGATTTGTAAGCTCCTGCGCCGACATCTCTTTGACAAATTCGTCAAGTATCTGCATGCCTTTTTCTACCGTCTTGGCAAAGCTCTCTTCCTCGGTGCGGATAACTTTTTTGATATATTCGCGCTTTTCGTTGAGCTCTGGATAAGCCGTCCGGTTTTCGTTTATGACCGCGTCGCATACCTCGTACAGGAACGGACGGTTTACGCCGAGCAGTCTGCCGTGCCTTGCCGCGCGCCTTATAAGTCTTCTAAGCACATAGCCGCGCCCTTCGTTGGAGGGGCGTATGCCGTCGCCGGTCATGAATGTTGCCGAACGGATATGGTCGGTAATAACTCTTATAGATACGTCGGAATTCGGATCGTCCTTGTAGTTGATACCGGCTATAGCGCATATCTTCGCTATAATATTCTTTATCGTGTCTACCTCGAACAGGTTATCGACGTCCTGCATTACACAAGCTAAACGCTCAAGACCCATTCCGGTATCTATGTTCTTGGTGGCAAGCTGGGTGTAGTTGCCGTTTCCGTCGTTGTCAAACTGGGTGAATACGAGGTTCCATATCTCGATTATACGGTCGCTTTCTCCCGCCTGTTCAAAGCTCTCGAACGGTCCGTATTTTTCACCTCTGTCAAAATGTATCTCGGAGCAGGGACCGCAGGGACCGCTGCCGTGTTCCCAGAAATTGTCTTTCTTGCCGAGCTTTATTATGCGGTCTCTCGGTACGCCGATATTCTGCGCCCAGATCTCTCCGGCCTCATCGTCCTCCTCGTATATAGTGACCCAAAGCCTGTCCTCGGGTATCTCCAGCACCTTTGTAAGATATTCCCACGCCCATTCGATAGCCTCGGTCTTGAAATAATCGCCGAAAGAAAAGTTGCCGAGCATTTCAAAATATGTGCCGTGACGCGCGGTCTTTCCGACGTTTTCTATGTCGGGAGTCCTTATACACTTTTGGCAGGTGGTAACTCTGTGACGCGGCGGCTCTTCCAGACCCTGAAAGTATTTTTTAAGAGGCGTCATGCCGGCGTTTATCAGCAGTATGGAATTATCACCCTGCGGCACCAGCGGAGCGGACGGCATTATAAGATGCCCCTTGCTCTCGAAAAATTTAAGATAGCTTTCTCTCAGATCGTTAAGTCCTGTCCATTTCATTGACGGTCGTTTCCTTCCTTTATTTGAATTTATTTATTTTTCAAAGTTTATTCTTCTTCTTCAGCTCCGCTGTTTTCTTCCGATTCGGGTTCGTCTTTGCTTTCCTTTGGAGCGGATTCGGTATCGCTTTCGGGCTTAGCAGATTCGTCCGATTCGCTTTCGGCGGGAGCATATTCCGGCAGCTCTTTTACAATGCTGTCGATAAGCTCGGTCAGCCTTGCGCTCGGACGCTCAAAATAGCGGTTGTTTATCGTGATGACCTTTCCGTTTTTGACCGCGTCCAGATTTGCGTAGGCCTCGTTATCTTTAAGATAGTCTAACGTGTACTCGTCATTTAAGAAAATCACGTCCGGCTGATTTTCCATAAGCTCCTCCGCTGGGAACGCGTACCCGATGCCGCTTTTTGCGCAGTTTTCACCGAACAGGGAAAGCACCGCGCTTTCAAAGGTGTTTCCTCCCGCGGGGGAGAGCGACGCCGTTATATAGGCAAATTTTATCTGTTTGGATTTTTGTGCGGCAGCGGCAGATTGCTTTATTTTAGCGAACGATTGTTCGCCTTTTTCTTTTCCTGTGAACATTCCCTCAAATGCCGCGCCGAATAACGTGTATATATTTTCAAACTGCTCCATGCTGGATGGCGACAATACCGTGATTATTTTTATTCCGTGTGATTCCAGCGCCGCCTGATCTTTGGTCACTATCGGGGTGCCGGTTATCAGCAGCTCCGGCTTGAGCTCTATTATTTTATCTATATCGGGACTGGTACTGCCGGATACCTTGGGAAGCTCCTTAGTTTCCGGCGGATAGTCGCAGTAATCGCTGACAGCTATCAGCTTATCGCCGTAGCCCATTTCAAACAGTATCTCGGTATAAGCGGGAGTGAGCGAGATCACCGTTTTCGGCGAGGAGGTTATCTCGGTGCCGTTCAGCGTGACGGGATACTCGTTAAAGTCGTTTGATACCGTTACCTCCGACTGCTCCTGTATTTTGCCGGAGGATTGCCCCGGAACTAATACTATCTTATCGCAGCCGGAAAGCAGCATTGACGCTGTCAGCACCGTTAAGGCAATAAACGTGTTTCTTTTTTTCATCGGTTACCTCATTCGATATCGCCGCCAAGCGCAAGCTTGGATTGTATGCTGTCTACAAACTGACGCGCCGTCCTCGGAGAATTGCTGCCGTGCCTTAACGCAAAACGCTCCGCACACCTGAACAGCTTGTCCTTATCTGCGATAATGCCGCGATCCATCGCTATTGCATGAACTATTTCAAGATAAGTGTCACGGTTAGGCGCAAGGAAGGTGACAAACAGCCCGAATCTGTCGGACAGCGATACGCTTTCGTCTATCTCGTCCGCTAAATGGACGTTGTCACCGATACGGCTGCTTTCGGTCTCTTTTATCAGGTGGCGGCGATTCGTGGTAGCGTATATAAGCGTGTTATCCGGCCTTACTCTGAGCGAGCCCTCCAATACCTTTTTCAGCGTGCCGAAGCCCTCGTCGTTCTCGCTAAACGAAAGATCGTCAATAAAAACGATAAATTTCAGCGGGCTGTCCTTAACAGACGAATATATCTGCGGGATAGAACCGACGTCTTTTTTATCTATCTGTATCATTCTCAGACGGTCGTATTCGTTTATCAAAGCCTTTATCGTGGAGGATTTTCCGGTACCTCTGTCGCCGTATAAAAGCGCGTTGTCCGCAGGGTGTCCCGCAAGGAACGCAACGGTGTTTTCGACTATCCTGTCACGCTGCGATTCGTACTTTTTGAGGTCCTCCAGCTTTATAGGATCAGGCTGCTCCACCGGAACTATCTCGCCGCCCTCAAAAAGGAACGCCTTGTATTTTGAAAAAATTCCGGTGCCGAAATTCTTAGCATGCTCAATAAAATATTCCGCAGTCTTGTCAAAACCGCCGACAGGGTATTCCGGCAGGGAAAAGATGAAATTCTCGTTGAATCTTTCAAAAAGATAATCCTTTACACGGTGAGCCGAATACGCCGCAAGCTCCCGTATCAGAGTTATGTCATATTCTATCGCGTAAAAGAGATTATCGTTTTTCTCTTTAAGATAACGCAGTATCAGCTTGCTTTCACTATATGTAAGCAGGTCGCATAAATAATCCGACAGCGTTTTATTTTCGCCGAGCAGCCGTCGGGTTATCGAAGTATATGCTGCCAGCGCTGTACTCTGATCTGCGTCCGAAAGACGGCAGAAATCCTTTATCAGCGCGTCCTCCGATATTTCAAACGCCGTCAGCGTTTTGAGTTTGTTCCTAAGTTCTTTCATATCATCACCGGTTAGTCAGAATTGTCGTTTTTTACCTGTTTTATAAGAGAATAAAAATCCTCAAGCGTAGAGAGAGTGCCGCATATCCTGCGGTATTCCGCGGCGTTTTTCATGCCTTTGAGATACCAGGCGGTATGCTTTCTCGCCTCTTTCATGCCGATATATTCTCCTTTATCCTTGACCAGCAGCTCTATATGCTCCGCCATGATCGCCAGTTTATCTTCTAATGAGGGTTCAGGCAGAATTTCACCGGTCAAAAAATAATGCTTTATCTGCCGGAATATCCACGGTTTGCCGCACGCCGCTCTTCCGACCATGACAAGGTCGCAGCCGGTAAGCTCGTACATTCTCGCCGCAGCTTGCGCGCTGTCTATATCGCCGTTACCTATGACGGGTATATCGACGGCTTTTTTTACTCGCGCTATCGTATCGAGATCGGCGCTGCCGCTGTAAAGCTGGTCTTTGGTACGGGCGTGTACCGCTATCGCACAAGCGCCGTTTTGTTCCGCGGCTTTAGCAACTTCTACCGCGTTTTCGGTATCAAGCGACCAGCCCCGCCTTATCTTGACGGTGACAGGAATATCCGTCGCGTTACGGATCGCTTTTACTATCCTGCCGATAAGCTCGGGGTCTTTCATCAGCGCGGAACCTGCGCCGGTGCTTACCACCTTTGCTACCGGACAGCCGCAGTTGATATCTATAAGATCAGGCTTGTACTTTGCGGCCTCTTGTGCGGCTCTTGCCATGAAGTCCGGCTCGCTGCCGAATAACTGCACCGACATCGGGCGTTCTTCCTCGGTTACGGTAAGCAGCTCCGCACTTTTTTTATCGCCGTAGCAGATACCCTTTGCGCTTACCATCTCGCTTGTGACGGCTGCCGCGCCGAATTTTCGGCACATCATTCTGAAAGCGTGATCCGCCACCGACGCCATAGGCGCGAGCACCGCAGTGCGCTCCAGCTTTACGCCGCCGATAGTTACATAATTTTCATCTGATTTTTTTACATTCATAGAATAAGTATACCACTTTTTCCCGTTACATTCAATAGTTTTTCTGAATTAATTTTCATTTTGACGTTTAAGCCGGTAAATTTTTATTCGCTTTTAAGGATTTTTGTGTATTTGCGGGGCGGCGGGGAATTTGACAACGGCGTTTTTGTATGTTATGATGGATCTGTCGGATAAATCAACATAAAACCGTGATCGTGTCGTTTGATTTCAATGCTTTTCCTGTTATAATGAAGTTACAAAATCAAACGGAGGTATTGAATCATGAACACAGACAAAATTTATGCAGAGGCAATTGTGAACGAGTATTCTAAAAAGAGTACGACAAAGGTAATGCAGCTCAAAAAGCTGGATAGGGCTGCAAAGCTTCCCGCTCAGATCTTCACCTACACTTTCGGTATCGTATGCGCTTTGATTGCCGGGACCGGAATGAGTCTTGCTATGGGCGTAATCGGAGGGGGAGCGGCGTTTACGGCGCTGGGTATCGTCGTCGGAGTTATCGGTTTTGCCGGAACCGCAGTTAATTATCCTATCTACAAGCGTATCCTTCAAAGAAACAAGGACAAATATGCCGGCGATATTATTCGTCTTGCGACGGAAATAGCAGGCGACGAGAATTAAAACCTTATCAAAGATAGGAGGCAGAACGGTTGAACAAATCGGAAAGCAAATATTTTAACACGGCGGCTAAAATGGACGAGGCGTTTATAGAATGCCTTGAGAAAAAGGATTTTGAATATATCACCGTGAAAGAGATATGTGAAAAGGCCGGAGTCAACCGTTCTACCTTTTATCTGCATTATGAAACTATTGCCGACCTGCTCAATGAGTGCATTGAGTACACCCATAATAAATGCTTTGAGAAGTATACATTGGAGCTTGCAAATGTGAAAAAACGGCTGGCGTCGGGAAATATGGAGGACTTGGTCTTTATCTCTCCGCAGTATCTGAAACCGTTTTTGGAATTTGTCCGCGAAAATAAGCGATTATTCAAGACGATACTGTTAAACCCGACGGTATTTAATACCGACAATACTTTTCTCAGGCTGTTCAACGAGGTGTTTTCTCCGGCGATGGATAAATTTCATGTTGCCAAACAGCAAAAACCGTATGTTATCCGATTTTATCTCGGCGGTATCATCGCCGTTGTGGAAGAGTGGATAAAAAAGGATTGCGCCGAATCTATCGAATTTATCATGGAGATATGTATGCGCTGCGTTATTCCGAGCGGTGAAGAAAATTTTAACACGCCGGGAGATATTCAAAATGAAAGAAACGGGTAAAAAATCGCATATCCGGGCAGCGGTGAAAAATATCAGAAAGGACGATCGCTTGCGGGCGGAGGTACTGCTGTATTTTAGCTTTGCCGTCAATCTGGCTTATGCCGTTTTGCAGGGAGTTACCGGCGTCGCCGATAGATCGTTATGGGCGGGAACGCTTGCGCTTTACTACATCACGCTCAGCGTTATCCGCGCTTATTTACTGCTCGGTCATAAGAAAGCCGATATCGTTAAAAAATGGAAGAAGTACAGAAACAGCGCATTTATTATGCTGATTTTGAATTTTGCGCTTTTGGGCATTCACTGTATAACTCTGTATATGGGTCACGTTATAGCATATCCGGGATATATGATCTATGCGATGGCGATATATACTTTTTATGCTGCGATCATGGCGATAAGAAATGTGGTGATCTATCGCAAATACAACGACCCTGTCATCTTAGCAAACAAGGCTCTGGCGCTTGCCGCCGCTTCCATTTCGGTCTATTCTCTTCAGTCAGCTATGATCTCGGAATTCGGCGATGGCAATTCCGAACAATTCCGTGTTATAATGAGCAACTGCGTCGGCGTGGGCGTCTTTGTTTTGATATCCGCTGTTTCTGTTTTTATGATAGTTAAGGGAACGAAAGCCTTGCGGAGAGGGTAGTTTATTGCGTAAAAACAACAAAAAACTCTCTATTTCATGGGTTTGAAGTCTGACAATTTAATATTTTTAAGAGCTTTTCCTGTATCGGAAAGGCTCTTTTTAATATAAACTTCAGCATAGGTCGTCAATAAAATGAAAAAATTTTTCAAAAAAGTCTATTCGGTACTTTTTATAGGACAGACTATATTGTAAAATTAAGACTGTAAAGGAGAACAAGCACGACTTTTGAAAGGAATGATGATGAAATGCTGTGGTTGATATTTTTTGCTGTATGTTTGCCGGTGCTGGCGGTCGTATTTGACGGGATATACACGGTGCTGTACGCAAAAGTAAAAGAAACAGTCCGCAACATGAAAGGGACTGTTTCACATAATAATTCTGCTGCGATCGAGCGGATAGACCTATCCGAAGAGTGCGTCAAAAAGGCTTCTTAAAATATTTCCTCCTCCGCCTTGCTGGGTCTGCCCATTAGCTTTTTAAGGCTTTCCCGCGGGTCTGCACCGTCATAGCAGACCGCGCAGAGCTGCTCTATTATCGGTATAGAAACGCCTAAGTCCTTGGCTATCGCGTATGCTATCTTGGCACACTGATAGCCCTCGACCGTTCCTACTCTGGCGACAGCCTCTGCGGCGGGAATGCCTTGACCTATGAGCAGCCCTGCACGGTGATTTCTTGAATGGGAGGAAGTACAGGTGACTATAAGGTCGCCTACGCCGGAAAGCCCGTTAAAGGTCTCGCGCTTTGCTCCCATTGCAACGCTCAGCCTGGTGATCTCGGCAAGTCCGCGGGTCATAAGGGCGGCTATGGTGTTATCGCCGTAGCCCATTCCCTCAACGATGCCGCAGCAAAGCGCGATGGGATTTTTAAGCGCGCCGCCCAGCTCGCAGCCGATAAGGTCGCTGTTGACGTATATCCTGAAAATGTTGTTCTGTAACGTTTCCTGGATATATTCGGCGTAAATTTTATCTTTACAGGAGCATACCACAGTCGTCGGTATGCTTCTTCCTATTTCTTCCGCATGGCAAGGACCGGTAAGTACCGCAACGGGATTGTCGGGCAGCTCTTCCGATATCACCTGCGACAGACGCTTGTCGGTGTTTTCCTCAAGGCCCTTGCCGACGTTTACGATAACGGTGTTTTTGCTGACGTACGGCTTTACACGCTTTGCGGTCTCGCGGACAAAGCGCGACGGTATAGCGAACACCAGAATATCCGCACCCTCTGCGCAGCTTATATCGTCGGTAAAGCCTATCGTCGGCGGAACTATAACTCCCGGCAGCAGCCTTTTATGCTCGCCGTCCCTCATTATAGCGTCTATCTCTTCCTTGTATTTTGACCACGCCGTGACGTTATGTCCGTGATTGTTCCACAGAATAGCCAGCGCGGTGCCGAATCCGCAGCCAAGTATCGTTATTTTTGCCATGCCGTCCTCCCGTTATGCTTTCTGACCGAGCTTCTTTTCGGTGCCGTTTTTTAGCCTTACTATGTTTCCTCTGTGCATATAAACTATCAACGCGCCTATCAGCAGAGCGATGACAGTGTTTATATAAACGCTGGGGTCGCCGACTATCAGTCCGTAAATAAGTACCGTCGGACCGTACAGAATAGCTGCCGCACACGAGCCGAGCGACACATATCTGGTTATCGCCACTATAACAATGAATATTCCCAGCAGTATGCAGGCGGGTATCCATTCCACCGTCATCAGGATAGATACCGATACGAGTATACCCTTGCCGCCCTTGAATTTATAGTAGACAGGGAAGACGTGTCCGAGTATTCCCGCAAGCGCCGCTACGAAAGCAACATAGTTAAGCCCGTTACTAAGCACGGTCGTATCTACTCCCGCCAGAAAATAAAACGAAAGCCTTACTATGATGACCGACAGCACGCCTTTCAGCACGTCGCCGAGCAGTACGAACAGCGCCGCGATCTTGCCCTGTGTCCTGAGCGTGTTGGTAAGTCCGGCGTTCCCGCTGCCGAGATCTCTGATATCCTCGTGTGACTTTATACGGGTGACTATTATCGCCGAATTTATGCCGCACAGCAGATACGGCACAATAACCATTATTGCATAACAAAGGTAGATCATTTTATTCTCCCCGTTCTCTTACGATGATTTTCATCGGAGTACCGTCCAGCCCGAAGCTTTCTCTTATCCTGTTTTCAATATATCTTTGATAGGAATAATGGAACAGGTCTTTCTTATTGCAGAATATTACAAATGTCGGCGGCTTTGTCGACGCCTGAGTCATGTAATACAGCTTGAGCCGTTTTCCCTTATCCGAAGGCGGCTGCACTCTCGCGGTGGCATAAGCCAGCAGATCGTTCAGTGTGCCGGTGGATATTCTTCTTGCGTTTTGCTCGCTTGTATATTTTATCAGCTCAAAAAGCTTGTCCAGTCTTTGACCGGTAAGCGCGGAGATAAACACAAACGGGGCATACGACATAAACGAGAAATCCACCTCCAGCTTTTTGGTAAATTCCTGCATGGTCTTGCCGTCTTTTTCTATGCTGTCCCATTTGTTTATCGCGATAACGCTCGCCTTGCCCTGTTCGTGAGCGTAGCCCGCTACCTTGCTGTCCTGCTCGGTAAAGCCCTCGTTGGCGTCTATCATTATAACGCAGACGTCGGCGCGTTCTATCGCCATGTAGGCGCGCAGCACACTGTATTTTTCTATCTGTTCGTTTACCTTGGATTTTCTGCGGATACCTGCGGTATCAATAAACACATAGGTATCGTCACCGCGCTTGATGACAGTATCCACGCTGTCACGCGTCGTTCCGGCGATGTCGGAAACTATCATTCTTTCCTCGCCCGCGATTTTGTTGATGAGGGACGATTTTCCGGCGTTAGGCTTTCCTATAACCGCTACTTTAACGGCGTCCTCGGGGTATTCCGGCTCATCGGACTTTTCCGGCATAGCCGAAAAGACCGCGTCTAACAGATCGCCCGTGCCGTGACCGTGAACAGAGGATACCGCTATCGGTTCTCCGAGTCCGAGATTGTAAAATTCGTAAAAATCCGCCGGCAGCTCTCCGATAGAATCACACTTGTTTACACACAGAACTATCGGCTTTCCGCTTTTCTGCAGCATATCGGCGACGTCGGCGTCGGTGCTGGTTACGCCGGAGGTTATGTCCGTCACCAGAATTATAACGTCGGCCTTGTCTATCGCAAGCTGCGCCTGTATGCGCATTTGGGAGAGTATAATGTCCTTGGTGTCCGGCTCGATCCCGCCGGTGTCTATCAATGTAAACTCCCGACCGAGCCACTCCGCCTTAGAGTATATCCTGTCCCGCGTTACGCCGGGAGTGTCGTCAACTATGGACATTCTTTTTCCCACTAATCGGTTGAACAGCGTTGATTTACCGACGTTTGGCCGTCCTACTATCGCTACCGTTCCGTACATTTTATCTTCCTTTCATATCGTGTTTGTTCCAAGTATTGCGTCGAGCAGCGAATAGCCGTCGTTTTTGTTCGGAACTACCGGCACGCCGAGCGCTTTTTCCACATCTGCCAGCGTTTTATCGTCTAAGAAAATATCACCGTCGCTTCTCAGCATATTTTTGGTGATAAGCAGTCGTTCGCCCAGAGTATCCTTAAAAGGGGAGAGCTGCGCTATCATATCGCCTGCCGTGATAAGTCCCGCTACGGTTATCGTTTCACCGAAAAATTCGTTGCGTATTATCTTTATTTGTACCTCGGTGTTGGGAAAATCCGCCTGCATAAGCTTTACAAGCGTTTGCATAAGCGGAGCCGCCAGTACGCCCGTAGCGATGGTGACCCTACGGCGTATATTGTCGGTCTCGTTGTTTTCCCGCTTGTCCGCCAGCGCGTCGGTAAATTCTTTCAGCATGCTCGCGCACATTCCCACGCCGTTTTCAAACTGGTCAAAATCTCCGTAATATTCATGATCTGGCAAGGGCCTTTGCGCCGTAAGGAAAAATTCGTCGGACGGATAAACGACCCTGTCATGATATTTTTCATACATCATATCCCCGAATTGCTGCATTATATCTATCGCATCGGAAGCTCCTTGCTTATCGTATATACACAGCTTAGGCAGCTTGTCCCTGAATTTTGTTATACCTACCGGAACGCAGGCTATACTTTTGACGGCGGGGTAGAGCATACAAAGGTCGGTGAGCGTGCGCTCCAGCTCCTTTCCGTCGTTCATGCCGGGTACAAGAACTATCTGTGTGTTAAGCTCGATCCCTGCGGCTGCCATTTTATATAAGTAGTCAAGGCATTCGCCGGCAAAGCGATTTCCGGTCATCTTGACCCGTAATTCGGGATTAGTGGTATGCACCGATATATTCATAGGCAGCTTCATTTTGATTATACGGTCTACGTCCTGCTGCGTCAGGTTTGTCATAGTGATATAATTGCCTTGCAGGAAGCTCAGCCGCGAATCGTCGTCTTTGAAATAAAGCGTGTCCCGCATTCCGTCCGGAAGCTGGTCGATAAAGCAGAATACGCAGTTGTTGCGGCAGCGCTGTTTTTTATCCATAAGATAAGAACAAAAGCCCAGTCCCAAATCGTCGTATTCCTGCTTTTTTACCTTTACGGTGCGGTCTGACAGCTTTATTACCAGCTTTTTGGCGGCGCAGTGAAATTTATAATCCAGCACGTCGTTTATTTCGCTGCCGTTGATGCTTATAAGCTCCTCTCCGGCTTTGATACCGCACCTTGCGGCAGGGGAGTCGGGAAAAACTGATTCTATTTTTACCAATGCCGCACACCTGCCTTAAATATTAAAATAGGGCTTAGCACAAACTAAGCCCATTTTAAGTTTACGCTTTTTGCATAAAACCACACAAAAGCTTACGCCTCTTTGTGCGCAATTACCTCTCTGCCCTTATAGTAGCCGCAGCTGCCGCAGACTCTGTGGGGCAGCTTGAGCTCGCCGCACTGCGGGCAACGTGAGAATGCAGGTGCGGATAGCTTCCATACCTGTGAACGTCTTTTGTCACGTCTTGCTTTAGACGTTTTCCTCTTCGGAACTGCCATTTTAGCACCTCCCCCTGATGTCCATAATCATTTTATCAGCCGAATAAACTATATAAAATAAGTACGCTGAAAATCAACACTCTAGTATTATACAGCAGTTTTTCGGATTTGTCAATAGTTATTTCAGATATTTTTTTACATTTTCGGTCAATTGGTCGATATCTGCCGAGATAGTAAACGTGATATTGGTGTCCTCACCGCTTACTGCGGCTATTTTATCGAACATATTGCCTACCATCTCATAATCTCTTCCGCATATCTTCAGTATACCGTCAACGAAAATATCGGTGCAGTCGTAATCCGACGCCATTATTCCGGCGATAAAGCCTGCCATTTCGTCGTAGTTGGATATTTTATAGTCCTCAATGTTTACAAGGCGTACCTTGTGATAAATATCCCTGTTCAGGGAAGAGCCTACCTGTATAGCCACTACGTTTCCTTTGCTTGCTTTTTCAGCGTCATGGATCGCGTCGATAAGTATTTTGGTCTTGCCTGAACCTTTTTTCCCGGGAATCAGTTTTATCATTGTAAAATCCTCCGTATATGCGCCGGCTTTCGCTGACGCTTATTCTGATCGCGGCCTTTGTTTTTCAAAAACCGCAATTGTTATGGGTGTTACCCCTATAATAATAATCAGTTGTCTGATTGATTATCCGAGTTTTGCTTCCAGCGCGGCTTTAGCCTCCTCATATCCGGGCTTGCCGAGCAGGGCGAACATATTCTTTTTGTAGCTTTCCACGCCGGGCTGATCGAACGGGTTTACTCCCAGCAGGTAACCCGATATCGCACATGCCTTTTCAAAGAAATAGATCATGTAGCCGAGTTCCTTCTCGTTCAGCTGAGGTACTTCCAGTACGATATTAGGCGTGCCGCCTTCGGTATGCGCTAATACCGTGCCTTCGTATGCCTTTTGATTTACCACGGACATATTCTGATTTGAAAGAAAGTTCAGTCCGTCGCCGTTTGCGGGATCGTCCTTAAGGAAAAAGTCCTTTTGCGGCTTTTCAAAATGCACTACCGTTTCAAACAGTATCTTTGAGCCGTCCTGAATAAACTGACCCAGCGAATGCAGATCGGTGGAGAATATCGCCGAAACAGGGAACAGACCCTTTTTGTCCTTGCCCTCGCTTTCTCCGTACAGCTGCTTGAACCATTCGCACATCATGGCGAATGAATTTTCATAAGCTACCAGCATTTCCGCCTTAAATCCCTTGCAGCGCAGAATATTGCGCAAAGCGGCGTATTTATAGCATTCGTTTTTCTCAAGCTCGTTTACCGAAAATTCTTCTCTCGCTTCGGCCGCGCCCGCCATAAGCGCGTCGATATCGCAGCCTGCGCAGGCGATAGGCAGCAACCCCACCGCGGTAAGCACCGAGAATCTTCCTCCCACGTCGTCGGGTATTACAAAGGTCTCATAGCCCATCGCATCGGAAAGCTCTTTAAGAGTACCTTTTTTCTTGTCGGTAGTAGCGTATATCCTGCCCTTTGCACCCTCTGCTCCGTATTTTTCTTCAAGCAGTTCTCTGAATACTCTGAACGCAAGAGCGGGTTCTGTAGTAGTGCCGGATTTGGAAATGACGTTTACCGAGAAATCCTTATCCTTTACTATTTCTAAAATATCATTGAAATATGTAGGACTGATGCTGTTTCCTACAAAATATATCTGCGGGGTGTCCTTTGCGAGCGAATTGTAAAGCGTGGACCTGAGTGCCTCGATAGCCGCCCTTGCCCCGAGATAAGAGCCGCCTATGCCGATAACTATCAATATATCGCTGTCCGATTTTATCTTATCGGCGGCTTTCTTTATTCTGGCAAATTCCTCTTTGTCGTAGTTTACCGGCAGATCTACCCAGCCGAGAAAATCATTGCCGAGGCCGGTCTTGCTGTTTATCATCTCATGAGCCGTTTTTACCATAGGCTCGATGGCTTTCAGTTCGTCCGGACGGACAAACTCAGCCAGATAACGCTGATTTACCTTTATTCCCATTTCTTTATCTCCTGATTTCGTTTCTTTCCTATGTTCTATGGAACGGTGTTTTATTTATATAGGTTATCCTGTTCCACATACTTATATTATAGCTGAATTTTCCCTGTTTTGCAAGAAGTTTTATAAACTAGATACAGTTTTGTTTAATATAAACAAATATTTATAACAGTTTTGTGCAGCTTATCCAAAAATTAAATATGGAATATTTCCGTAAGTATTAACAGCAGACTTTTCCAGAAGGTCAGCTCCTCAACTTCCTGAACGGCGACTATATCGCTGGAAAAAATTTCTTCTCCGTCGAGAGTGACGCTCATTTTTCCGGCGGTCTGACCGCAGCTTACCGGCGCGTCAAAGCCCTCCGCGACGGTGTAGCTGTATTCTATCCTGCCCGAACTGCCTTTAGGCACAACTGCGCTGACAAGCTTTTTTACCCTTATGTCCACCTGCTTTTGAGTGCCGTTTTCTACTGGTATCGGCGACAGCTTTGAGCTGTCCACCGTCGGGCGGAACATTTCATAGCCCGAAAAACCGTGATCCAGCAAGCTTTCGCAGACGTCGAACCGCTCGTCCGCCTGCTCGCATCCGAGCTCCACGGCGGCAAGCGTCATATCCGAGCGCTTTGCCCAGGCGCAAAAGCAGCAGCCCGCGCCGTCGGTAGTACCGGTCTTTCCGCCTATCATGCCTTTGTAGCGGCTTATCAGCTTATTGGTGTTTAGCAGCTGCGTCTGCCGTTCTCCCTCCCGCACATATTCCAGTCGGGTGGAATAAAATTCGTTAAAATAGTCGTATTTGCTTATTTCGGCGCACAGCAGAGCGGTATCGTATGCGCTGGTGTAATGCTCTTTGTCGTCATAACCGACGCAGTTTACATAGTGGGTATCGTTCATTCCGAGTTCCTCGGCGTGGCGGTTCATGCTTTCGACAAATTTTTCCTCGGTACCGCTTACATGCTCCGCCAAAGCGACGCAGGCGTCGTTTGCCGAGGCTATCACCACGGATTTAAGCAGCTCGCCCGCGGTCATCTGCTCTCCGGTTTCCAGCCAGATCACCGAGCCGTCCATGCTGTTCGCGTGTGCCGAGCAGGTGACCGTATCGTTAAAGGACAACCCTCCCGCCGATATCTGCTCCGCAAAAATAAGCAGGCTCATCAGCTTTGTGACCGATGCCATAGGCAGCTTTTCATGCGCGTTTTGTTCATACAGCACCTGACCGGTGGAACATTCCATCACGACGGCGGCCTTTGCGCTGCCGATATCCGGCTGCGCTGTTTCCTCTGCATATGCAAAGCAAACAGCGTTTATTGATACGATCGCCGCCAAAAAACAGCTCAACAGCTTTTTTATCATAAATTTTCCTCTCTTTTCCGGCAGAACAGTAACCGCCGCTTTTTAATTAATGTATATGCGTGCGTTGTCCTGATTTTTCCGTATAATCCGGACAAAACAGGTAAAAATATCAATGCTTATGAAAGGAGCGTTGTTATGGACTGCACAATTGACAGACCTATGAAATTTTTTATCCTGTTCTCGTTCGGGGGAGGATTATATACTATAGTGGAGCTTTTGTTCAAGCAGGATTCTCACTGGAGCATGTTTATACTCGGCGGGCTTTGCTTTGTGCTGGTAGGCGGGATAAACAAGGTATATACAGATATGCCGCTGATAGCTCAGATGGCGATATCATCGGTGATAATAACCTCTTTGGAATTTATCTGCGGCTGTATCGTTAATATCTGGCTTGACTGGGAGGTATGGAATTATGAAACGCTGCCGTTTAATCTGTTTGGTCAGATATGCGTGTATTTTACCGCAGCATGGTTTTTCCTGTCGCTTATCGGAATAGTAGCGGATGATTTTTTGAGATGGCAGCTTTTTAATGAGGAAATGCCCTCATATTCACTTGTTAAACGCCATAAAGCGACTTAAGGATTTACGGCGTTTTTAGGTATTGACATTTATTTGCCTATGTGATATAATGATATCAACCACGAATGAGATTATGTCTACAGTGACACGCCCCCAAGAGTTGTTATACTCTTGGGGGTTTCTCTTATACTTTCTGAGAACTATTTTAGAACAAGTCGCTGTGCGTTCCTGTCCTTGTGAGATAAAGAATAAGCTCACCGCCTGAAATTTCATATATCAGAAGCCAATCGGGTGTGATATGGCATTCTCGACAGCCTTTATAGTTCCCGACTAAGCTGTGATCTTTATACTTCTCGGCTAACGGCTGCCCCATTGCAAGCGTATCGACTACACTATTAAGCAAAGACAAGTCGTACCCTCGCTTTTTAGCTAATTTCAGGTCTTTTTTGAACATCGAAGTCAGAACGATGCCGTACTTTGGTTCGTTACTCATCGTCTGTTAACTCCTCTAAAACCTCGCTAAACGAGCTGTAAACTCGCTTGTTCGGGTCTTTTTTCAGGGCTTCTGCTTCCTGAATGGCTAAAATGGTGTCGGCATTCGGGGTATCATACTGAATAACACTCTGCATATACCGCACAATGCTCCCCTTGACGTTCTGCCCGTGCTTGCTTACAATACTCTTGAATGTGTTGTACATGTCCCTATCCATAACGAACGAGCAAGTGATCATATCAGACTTCATAAAATCTCTCCTTTCTTACTTAGTAAACTTACTGCGTTTACTAAGTATATTATATACACTTTATTTACCGTTTGTCAAGACTAAATTTGTTTTATTTTCAGTACATTTGTTCGGTTTCGCAACTCACTGTTTTCAAAGTCCGCCGTTTAACAGCAGATTTTTACCGTTAAAACAGAAATTCTATATTGAATCATAAAGCAAAAAATGCTAAAATTATCTGTAGAAAACTTTTTAAGGAGCAATTATGTCAGCAAGAAAAGCGGATATTTCAGTATCCATCTCACCGAAGAACGCGTCAAAAACCAACGCCGGAGACTTTCAAGGCTGGGGAACAAGCCTTTGCTGGTGGGCAAACCGCATAGGTTATTCCGACAGCCTTTCTCAGCAGGCGGCGGAATTGTTCTTTTCACAAAATCACCTCGGTATGAACATTATGCGTTACAATATAGGCGGCGGCGACGACCCCGAGCATCATCATATAACCCGCACGGATTCGGCGATTCCGGGCTGGGCAGTATATGATAAGGACACCGGCGGTTGGGCTTTGGACGTTCATGCTGACGCAAATCAGCTGAACGTTTTGGCAAGAGCATATAAGGCGGCGGGAAAAGACGCATATGTGGAGGTCTTTTCCAATTCACCTCCGTATTTTATGACGGTCAGCGGTTGTTCGTCCGGCAATGCCGATCCCGCAAAGGACAATTTAAGAGCGGAGTGTTACGGCGATTTTGCCGAATATCTCGCCGATGTCGCAAAATATATAAACGATGATCTTAAAATAAAGGTCTCCTCCGTTTCTCCCATGAATGAGCCGGGTACGAATTACTGGTGGGCGAATAACTGGAAGCAGGAGGGCTGCCATTTCGATATGGGAAGATCCCAGTCCGAAATTTTGGTACAGACCGCCGATAAGTTTGAAAAGGCGGGGCTTTCCGACGTCGAAATAGTCGGCAGCGATGAAACCGGGTGCGAGTATCAGTATAAGGCATACAAGCTGTATTCTCCCGCCGCAAAATCGGTGCTTGACCGCATAAATACGCATAGCTACGACGAGAACGGCAGCAAAAAGCTCGGCCGTCTTGCCGCAAACGAGAATATAAATATCTGGATGAGCGAAACCGACGGCAGCGGCATATCGGGAGAAAACGCGGGAGAAATGGCAGCGCCGCTTTGGTTTGCCAAAAAGATAATAAGGGACATGAACTCTCTTTCTCCCTCGGCGTGGATCATGTGGCAGGTCATAGACAGTCATATCAGCGCCGACGGATACAACGGGAACCGTGACAGGGGAATGGTGGATGTTTCGGGCGGATACTGGGGGCTTGCCGTTGCGGATCATGACAATGATAATATCATACTGACGCAGAAATATTACGCGACCGGACAGTTTACGCGGTACATACGTCCCGGCATGACCGTTATCCACGCGGGGGATAATGCGCTGGCGGCTTACAGCGAAAAGGAAAAAAGGCTTGTGATAGTTGCGGTAAACGACCGCGCCGCGAATATGCTGTGCAGGTTCAATTTGTACCGATACGGCACCGGAAACGGGGTAGTCGGGGCGGTACGCACCAGCGGCGGCATTGAGTCGGGCGAGCATTGGGCAAGGCTTGACGATATAAAAGCCACGCCGAAAACCTTTACCGCAAAATTAAAAGGAAATTCGGTAACTACATTTATTCTAAACGGGGTAGAGCCTCCCGAAATACAATAGCTGAAAGGTTGAAAAAGTCCGTGTTTTATGTTACAATAAAGCACGGACATCTTTTTTTGATCGGA
The DNA here is from genome assembly GCA_947624435.1 of uncultured Ruminiclostridium sp. Lineage (GTDB taxonomy): Bacteria > Bacillota > Clostridia > Oscillospirales > Ruminococcaceae > Ruminiclostridium_E. The sequence goes on along the minus strand of CANQKE010000020.1, from coordinate 12,923 downwards.
GCGTGATAGCTTGCCGGAAGAATTTAATATAAAAGTAATAGCTCATATAAAAAGCCTTTTTCCGGATAAATTCGGCATACCCAGACAAAGCGGGCTGGCAAATCTTCCCGCGCGTATCATATTTGAGCCGGAATACCGCGTGCGGGAAGCAGTACGCGGACTGGAGCAGTATTCTCATATATGGCTGATATGGAGATTTTCCGAAGCCGCCGGGAAAGAATGGTCGCCTACCGTCCGCCCGCCGCGGCTCGGAGGGAATATAAGGACGGGAGTTTTTGCCACGCGTTCGCCGTTTCGACCGAACGCTATAGGGCTTTCCTCCGTGCGGCTTGAAAAGGTGGAGCTTGATACGCCCTGCGGTCCGGTGCTGCATATAAGCGGCGCAGACCTGCTCGACGGCACGCCGATATATGATATAAAGCCTTATCTTGCCTACACCGATTCGCACCCGAACGCCCGCGGGGGATTTTCCGACGGCAAAACGGCGGCGCTAAAGGTCGTCCTGCCGGAAAATACAACCGCGATCCCCGAAAATATCCGTCCGGAGCTGATAAAGCTGCTTGCCGAGGACCCCAGACCGGCTTATCACAATGACCCGGGACGCGTTTATAAAATGGATATCGCGGGAATAAAAATCAGCTTTTCGGTAAGCGGGGATACCTTGACGGTGTTAAGCGCGGAAAGCTGTGTGTAATCTGAAAATTGTGTGATAATGCGGCGTTTAGTGCTTTTTCACGTTGACTTTTATTTGAGTTTGTGCTAAAATTTCTAATGATATATGAAACGGAGGAGTAAATATGAGCGCAATAGAATCTGCTTTTGTTGATTTGCTGAATTATCTCGGAAATTATATCTTACCGCCGGCATGTCTTACCGCAGTGGGAGAATGTACCGCAGTGTTCGCTATAGCCTGCATTATAATGTCGCTGTTTTTCCGTAAGGGAAAAGCCGACGGGGTAAGGACGTTCAGCAGGATACTTTCGGTAATAACACTGATCTTCTCGGTCGTGCTGATCGTTTCATTCCTTGGCTTGGCTGTATTGCTCTTTGTCGGAGCAGGGGCGAGCGGCGGTAATTATCATCTGGTGCAGCCTTTCTACAATATGTATTATGCTTTTATCGCCGAAACGATATGCTTCGGACTGCCTCCCGAGATGCTGGAACTGTCTACTATGGCGGTTATAGGAATAACGCTTGCGTTCTACGCGGCAATGTTCATACTGCCGTCTGTGCTTGGATTTATTTCTTTCTCGGTGGTACGCGGCGCAGTAAGAAAATCAAACGAGGTAAAGGCAAAGCAGCAGGAGATTGTACAAGCGCCGGAACAGCCGGAGCGTCAGTATACCCGCTATCCCATAAACAGCATGGATAACGTTGCCGAACCTCTGCCGGTGCCTGTCACGGAGCAGCCTGCTCCCGAGCCTGTCGAAGAATCCGCACAGCCCGCTCCCGAGCCTGTCGCAGAACCCGTACAGCCCGCTCCCGAAACTGTCGAGGAACCGGTACAGCCCGCTCCGGAGCCTGTCGCAGAACCCGTACAGCCTGCTCCCGAACCTGTCGAGGAACCGGTACAGCCTGCTCCCGAGCCTGTCGAGGAACCGGTACAGCCCGCTCCCGAGCCTGTCGCAGAACCGGTACAGCCTGCTCCGGAGCCTGTCGCAGAACCCGTACAGCCCATTCCCGAACCTATCGAAGAGCCCGTACAACACGCTCCCGAACCTGTCGAGGAACCGGTACAGCCTATCCCCGAACCTGTCGTAAAACCCGCACAGCCCGAACCGTTTGTGCCGCTGTTTTGCATGAAATGCGGTACGCCGCTTAACGGCAACGATTTTTGCCACAACTGCGGATTAAAAGCCGGAGTAGCGCCGGATTCTTTCTGCACCTCTTGCGGTGCGAAAATACAGCCCGGCAGCGCGTTCTGTACCCGTTGCGGCAAAAAGCTGTAAATTATCTGTAATCAAAACCACGCGTGAAACGCGTGGTTTGCTCTGGCGCTTCAAGCGCCTGGTACCGGCTTGCGCCTGAAGGCGCGTTGAAAGTCTGGCAACCGCATCTCATTCACTAGCAGCCGCTTAAGCGGCTGTTCTTTTTTGCCTCTTAGTTCTTGCTACCCGTAAACGGGTCTATATACTCTTTCAACGTTATTTGGTCATTCGCTATGTCCTCTGCCAGTTGATTGCGTATATACTCTTCTATCGCTTTTTTGTTCTTTCCTACCGTGTCTACATAATACCCTCTGCACCAAAAGTGCCGATTCCCATACTTGTACTTCAAATTCGCATGCCTGTCAAATATCATCAACGAACTTTTACCTTTCAGATAACCCATAAAACTTGCCACACTTATATTTGGCGGTATTTCTACCAGCATATGTATATGGTCAGGGCATGCTTCTGCTTCAATTATGTTTACTTTCTTCTGCTCGCATAACTGCCGCAAGATTCTTCCTATGTCCGCTTTTATCTTACCGTATATTTCTTTTCTTCGGTATTTCGGCGCAAATACTATATGATACTTGCAATTCCACTTAGAATGTGATAAACTATGATTGTCATTCATTTGACATCCTCCTTTGTTTCTTAGATGTGGTCGCCAAACCTTCATCTATTATACCACAGGAGGATCTTCTTTTTCCTTTTATCTAAAGATTTTTATTCCACCGCTTCAAGCGGTGGTTGTTTTGCTAAAGCGACAAAACAAAAAGCAGACGAAAAACCGCCTGCTTTTGTTGCTTTTATAGAAATAAGATTTAAGACATCAGATCGCACAATTTGTTGCTGAAATCCACGGGATCGTCTATCGGCATACCCTCTACAAGCAGCGCCTGATTGTACAGTATATCGCTGTACAATTTCAGCTTATCCTTGTCGGTATCGAACAGCTCGCGCATTTTGTTATATATCGGGTGAGAGGGGTTTATCTCAAGCACCTTTTCGGCCTTGGCGCTGTGTTCGGTAGGCATCTGGCTCAATACCTTTTCCATCTCTATGGATAACATGCCGTCGCTGGTAAGGCATACCGGGTGCGTTTTCAGTATCTTTGAAAGACGCACGTCCTTGACCTTTCCGCCGAGAGTTTCCTTGATAAACTCGAACATGTCCTTGCTCTCCTCGGTCTTGGCCTTTATCTCCTCTTTCTCCTCGGGAGTTTCAATGTCGAGGTCTCCGGCGGATACGGATTTGAACTGCTTGTCCTTATAATCCACCATCATCTGAAGCGCAAATTCGTCTACGCTGTCGGTGAGGTAGAGTATTTCATAGCCCTTGTCCTTTACCAGCTCTGTCTGCGGCAGCTTGTCTATCTTGTCCACCGTTTCGCCGCTGGCAAAGTAAATATTTTTCTGCTCCTCTTTCATGCGGGAAACGTATTCTTCCAGCGTAACCAGCTTTTTCTCATTAGACGAATAGAACATCAGCAGGTCCTGGAGCAGCTCTTTTCCTGCGCCGAAGCCGTTATATACTCCGAATTTTATCTGCAGACCGAATGATTTCCAGAATTTTTCGTATTTTTCACGGTCGTTTCTTAACATCTTGGTAAGCTCGTTCTTGATAGAACGCTCAATGCTCTTTGCCATGACTTTAAGCTGGCGGTCATGCTGAAGCATTTCACGGGAGATATTCAGCGACAGGTCGGCGGAGTCCACCAGACCTTTTACAAAGCTGAAATGATCCGGCAGCAGATCGGCGCATTTGTCCATGATAAGAACGCCGTTAGAGTAAAGCTGGAGTCCCTTTTCGTAATCCTTTGAATAGTAGTCGAACGGCACCTTTGACGGGATATACATCAGCGCGCTGTAGGTAGCCGCGCCCTCTGTCTTTGTATGGATATGCGCTATCGGGTCCTCGTAATCGTAGAACTTTTCCTTGTAAAATTTGTTGTATTCCTCGTCGGTAAGCTCGGACTTGTTTTTCTTCCAGATGGGCACCATGCTGTTGAGCGTTTCCAGCTCATAATGCGTTTCGTATTCGTCCTCGGTGCCTTCTTTAAGATGGCTGTGTCCGGTCATCATTTTGATAGGGTAGCGTATATAATCCGAATACTTCTTGACAAGACCTTTTATCTTGTAATCGGTCAGAAATTCATCATAGTCCTCTTCCTCGGTGCTGTCCTTTATTTTAAGGGTTATCTTAGTGCCGTGAGAGTCCATCTCCGTTTCGGTTATAGTGTATCCGTCCACGCCCTCGGAGTACCATTTATATGCCGTATCTGAGCCGTAAGCCTTGGTTTCCACCGTGACCTGTGACGCTACCATGAACGCGGAATAAAATCCCACGCCGAATTGACCTATCACGCTGATGTCCTCGTTCTTGTTTTCCTCGTTCTCGTTTTCGTTCTTGAACTGGAGCGAACCGCTCTTTGCTATCACGCCGAGATTGCTGTCCAGCTCTTCCTTTGTCATGCCGATACCGTTATCGGTGATAGTCAGTATGCGCGCGTCCTTGTCTACCGCAAGGTTTATTTCAAAATCTCCTCTGCTCAGCCCGATGTTTTCGGTCAGAGATTTGAAATACAGCTTGTCCATCGCGTCGCTGGCGTTGGAGATAAGCTCACGCAGGAATATCTCCTTGTGGGTATATATCGAATTGATCATCATGTCAAGCAAGCGCTTAGACTCTGCCTTAAATGCTTTTTTTGCCATTATAGTCCCTTCTTTTCCGCTGTATAAATATTTTTTAGCACTCTACCTCTTAGAGTGCTAAAAGCATTATATCACTATTTTTTTGTTATGTCAAGAGCATTTTACAAAAATTTTTACAAAAAAGATAAATAAAATGAGGAAAAATTCGTTTAATTTGTGACTGCTTTAATATAGGGTCGTATTTATATAATATATAGATACCGGGCGCATTTCATACGACCCGAAAATAATGTTGACTTTACAATACACGGTCAACTTTTTTTATCTTATTTTAGAAAACGACACTTTGTTTTCTTAAGAAAGGGAGATAAATATGAAAATGTTCAGAAGAATCACCGCTGCTGCGGTCGCCGCTGTTCTGGCAGTTACCAGCATAAACGTTCTGCCGGTAAGCGACAGCGTCGAAACTGTTGCGGTTGCCTCGGCGCAGGCAGAGGACGGCTACTTTTACAGCCAGCTTACTCAAAAAGAAAAGCCTTTCTACGACGCAATTGAAGATATGTACAATTTGGGCATACTCAAAAGCGGAAACGGCGACTATGACCTTATCAAAAACAATATCCTTACCGAGGATGAAACGGCGGCTTATGTAGAGGACTTCAACGATATGCTCAATGCGTTCGGCGCGGCGCGCGATGCGTTTTATGCCGATAAAGCCGATGTATTTTACGTTGATTTTTCCTATCTGTCGTTAAGAGTTACCTCCGGCGAGGACGGATATCATGCGTACATAGGCACCGGCAGGGGCGACAGTTATTATACCGAGGGCTTTACAAGCTCAGACGATGTAAACGACGCTTTGTCGGAATATAACAAAGTGCTTGACGATGTGGTAAAGCAGGCTAAGAATGTAACGGCTGAGGAAGGCGAGAGCGTCACCGCCGAGCAGGTAAAATTCGTGCATGATTATATCACTACCCACACCTCCTACAGACTGGAAAACGCCTGCAAGCCGGAAAATATCGGATATATCCGCACGGCTTACGGCTCTTTGGTAAAGGGCGAGGCAGTCTGCGAGGGCTATTCCAGAGCGTTCAAGGCGGTGCTTGACAGGCTCGGTATACCCTGTGTGCTGGTATCCGGAATATTCAGACACAGTGAAAATGTGCCGGAGCTGCATATGTGGACTAACGTACTGGTAGACGGCAAGTGGTACGGCGTTGACCCGACCATGGACGATCCTATAAATACCAAGAGCGACGGCGTAAACGGGCTTGACGGCTACGAGGGCAACGAATATCTGTTAGTAGGCGAGTCCGTGATGAGCAAACAGCATTTTTCCTCCGGAATAATGTCCGAATCCGGTTACGAATTTACTTATCCTATGGTAAATACCGACGATTTCGGATTTGATACCGTCACCAATAATAACGGACTTGTTGTAAAATACAGCGCGAACAGCGAAATGGAGGACGTCAAGGCGGGCGAATTCAGTGTAAGCTTCCGCGGCATGGGCGTAGAGGCGGCCAAGAAAGAGGGCTGGTACTTTATCGCTAAGATGGCGCAGTTCGACGAGGATATGGACAACTGGTCAAACGGCGACTGGGCATATATCCTGCCTGATGTTTATCCGTCCATAATGGACAGCGAGACCGAAGTAACCCTTATTTTCCCGCAGGTAAGATATGTGGAATTTGCGGTAACGGACGTTGCGCCCGGCCCGTATCTTTCCGACCCGAATTACTTAAGATATATGGGCGATCCCTGCATGTTTGAGGCGACCTCCGGAACACTTTATAATCCGTCGGGAACTTATGTCGCTCCTCCTTATATAAAGAGGCAGAGCCCCGCGGCTACCGGAAGATTTCCGATAGACGGCAAGCCGCACCGCGTTACCGTTGTGTACGATGACGTTCTGGTAAAGACCTCCGAGGACGCCGAGGTAGGCTATAAGCTCGACTGCGTCGACCGCAGAGTAGGTATTACCAGTCAGTCCGGCATAAATAATTCCAAAATAGAAAATTTCGAGTGGGACGGCGAAAGCACCATCACCTTTGATTTTACCGCCAGCCAGATGTGGGCGGACGATACCGTGCTTTACAGCATTTACCTTACCGGTCTTGTAGGCAAAAAGAGCGGTAAAGAGCCGAACTGCATATCCTACTGCGCGTCTTTCCCGTGCGCAGTCTGCGCATACAGGTCGCAGGGGTATAAGTGGAACGTGTTCGGCAAACCCACGCTGCTTGAAAACAGCGACATTTCCACTAAGGACTGGACTACCAACACAGGCGAGCCTATCGATGAATCACTTATGTCGAGGCTGGTACTGGTGGCAACTTCTCCCACCCATGCACAGACCGATACCATGAACGAAATGATAGATGATAAGCTCGCTGATATCGGCGCAGAGGCGCTTTCCAGCACGACGTACAATATAAATCTTACTGTCTGCAAGAGCCAGGTCGTATCCGCCGGCGACGGCGTGAGAGTTTCCCTCGGCTTCCCGGACGGCTACGGTCCGGAGGACGCCGGAGTTACCTTCAAGGCTTATCACTTCATTAAAAACGATATGGGCGAGATAACCGGAATAGAGGAGATACCCTGCATTATTACACCGTACGGTCTGCTGGTGACTTGTAAATCGTTCAGCCCGTTTGCTGTAGTAGCGGTAGCCGGCGAAGAGGAAAAATCCGCCGATAAGACCGTTATCCTGTCATCTACTGCCGGAGGAAGTATTGACGGCGCCGACAGCACGTTTACCTTGTCAAAGGGCGAAAGCGTTACGCTCACGGTAAAAGCCGACAGCGATCATTGCATAGACGCGGTAGTCGTAGACGGAGAATATCAGACCGTTTCCGATAATAAAGCCGCAGCCGTTACCGTTTCTTATGAGGATATAGCGGGTAGCACCTGTATAGTTGACGCACAGTTTGTAGCCAAGTCTGTTGTTGAAAAAGAAGAACAGCGCGGCGAAGAGGTTATACTTCCCCAGGTGGCTCCTGCCGATATATCTATAGAATACGAGGATGTAAGCGTTACCGAGGGCGAGGATATTACCGTTAAGGCGGAAGTTACCGAATCCGGCGACATCACTACATATCAGTGGTACAAGGACGGCGAGACTATCAGCGGTCAGACCTCTGAAACGCTTACTATTGAAAAAGCGTCGCTTTCCGATTCGGGCGAGTATAAGCTGGTAGTTACCACCGTATCCGGCACGGTCACCGCGACCGCGGAAAAGACAGTCACGATCACTGTCAGCACTTGCCTTCACAAGAACTTTGGCGAATGGGAAACAGTCACAAAACCCGGCTGTGAGACCGAAGGACTTGAAAAGCGCGTTTGTGCAGATTGCGGAGAGGAAGAGGCCAGAGTAATAACTCCTCTCGGTCATGACTATAAAGATGAGATAGTAGAACCGACCTGCACCGACGGCGGATATACCCGTCATACCTGCACCAGATGCGAAAAGTATTATGATACCGACGCTGCGGCGGCTCTCGGTCATAAAGAAACAATTGAAAACGAAAAAGAGGCTACCTGCACCGAAACAGGCTACACCGGCGACACTGTATGCTCGGTCTGCGGGGAATTGTTAGAGCAGGGCGAGGAAATACCGATGACCGCACACAGCTATGTTGACGGAAAGTGCGAGTTCTGCGGAGCGGAAGCTTCGGATATTTCGGGCGATACTTCTACAGGCGATAATACGTCTGACGATAATACCGGAAACGATACCGATACCGATATGTCTGACGACAACACCGGAAACGATACAGATACATCTGATGACAATACCGATTTTGACATAGGCACGCCTCCTCAAAACACTCCCGGTGCTTCATCGGGCGACAGTATCCCCGAAAACAGCGGCAGCGATAATAACAGCGGCAGCAGCAATAACGGCAATCCCGATACCGGATATGCGGCAAATGCTGCACAACTTGCGCTCGCAGCATTATCGGCGGCGGTACTGCTTACGGCGGTAAGGAAAAAGAAGTAAATACGACATCAGAAAGGGAGCTTATAACTCCCTTTCGTGTTTTATGGAAATCAAGGTCGCTGCTCTTTTATAGGTGAAATGAAAGGATAGATTATGCACAACATCAGATTAGAAACCGAAAGGCTGATACTCCGCCCGCTTAGCATGGAAGACGCCGACGCGGTATTTCAGTGGGTCGGCGACGAGCGGGTAACGCGGTATATGGTGTATTTTACCTATACCTCCGTCGAGCAGGTGAGGGAGTGGTTGGACTTGGTGATAAAAAGCTCCTCCGGCTGGCACTTCGGCTTTGAAAGAAAGAGCGACGGTCTGCTTATCGGCAGCGGTAATATCTCTCCGGACAGGGAAAAGCTCAGATATTATATCCTGCTCGACGAGCTGTTCTGAGCGTTTGATTATGCACTAAGCCGGGCTTTGATACTCTTATTACGCGTAAATATGAGGAATATCAAGGCGACGGGTACGAGTACGGCCTGTACCAGAAAAAATTCCGGCATTGACTTGATTTTCATGCGATTTGGTGCTATAATATTTTCAGGCACAAGCCCATCATTTGTAAAAGGAGAAAAACAATGGATATCAAAGGAAAAATCGACGAGGTCGTAAATAAGGTAAAGAGCGATCCTAACTTTGCCGAGCAGTTCAAGAACGAGCCTATAAAGGCGGTAGAGGGCGTTATCGGCGTGGATCTGCCGGACGACGTTATCAATAACGTTGTTGACGCGGTAAAGTCAAAGGTTTCGATAGACGGTATCAAGGATAAGCTGGGTGGACTTTTCGGCAACTGATATCAGGTCTCCAAAGCCGATAGCGGCGGCGCTTGTTTTTTTCAAAAAAGTTAAAAAATCTTACAAAAAAGTATTGACTTATTCTTAAAGCTGTAGTATAATACTATCGTACATCTTTATTAAATTTGTATGTTAGTAACCTATGCCGCAGGGCAAAGGAGGGATATAGTTGGCTGAAGTTCGTTTGGGAAAAAATGAATCCTTAGATACAGCGCTCAAGCGTTTTAAGAGATCCTGTGCCAGAGATGGCGTTCTCGCGGAGGTTCGCAAAAGGGAACACTACGAAAAACCTTCGGTAAAGCGTAAAAAGAAATCCGAGGCTGCACGCAAGCGCAAGTATAAGTGATTTTACTTACAACATTAAAGGGCGGACAAAATCTTTTTGTCCGCTTTTTATCATGAAAGAAAGGACCTGTTATGCTATTTAAGCCGAAAATCTGGATAAACAGCGTCCTTGATATAGACAGGGACTTTTTGGAAAAACACGGTATAAAGGCGTTGGTGCTCGACCTTGACAACACGCTTTCCATGCACGGCGATCAGGAGCCGGAAAAAGGCGTTATGCAGTGGCTGGACGATATGCGTTCGCTCGGCGTAAAAATGACGGTAGTTTCCAATAACACAAGCAAGCGCGTGACTCCTCTCGCAAATAAGCTTGGTCTGCCGTTCTGCGCTAACGGCTGCAAGCCTCTGACTTTCGGAATATCCCGAGCTATCCGTCAGATGGATGTTGATAAGCGCAGCACCGCCGTTGTCGGCGATCAGATATTTACAGACGTTGTCGGCGGAAATCTTAAAGGTGCGATAACTATACTTGTAGAGCCTTTCCACCTTGAAAAGACCTGGACGTTTCGCTTAAAACGGCGGGCGGAAAGCCTGTTTTTTAAGCGCGATTATTCCAAACTGGAGAGAAAATGACCGGAGGAAAAATAATATGGCAACATTTGGGCCCGGCGGAAATTCGGAAAGCTGGGGGAAGAATAAATTTCCTGAGGATCTTCCCGCGTATCTTAAAAATTTTGGGCTTAACGGCTATGAGATAGAATGCGGCAGGGGAGTCAGGATATCGCAGAATACATACGATAAGCTGCCGCAGCTTGCACAGGAAAACGGCATTTTTCTGACGCTGCATTCTCCTTATTATATATCTCTTTCTGGTACAAGCGAGGAAACAAGGATAAAAAGCGTTGACTACATAATGGAGGCGATGCGTGCCGCCGATATGGTAGGAGCAAAGAAAGTAGTGGTACATTCCGGCTCATGCGCCAAAATATCGCGTGAGACCGCTATGGAGTACGCTAAGGATACGATACGCCGCGCGCTTGCTCAAATGAAAGAGGAAAATATCAAAGCCGTATTTTGTCCCGAAACTATGGGCAAGATAAACCAGCTCGGCACTCTTGAAGAGGTCGTGGAGTTATGTACTCTTGACGACAGTATGCTGCCCTGTGTGGATTTCGGACATTTGAACGCGCGCACTCTCGGCGGTATAAAGACCTCTGCTGATTACGCCGCTATACTTGATACTATAGAAAATAAGCTCGGCTTTGACCGGCTTTCAAATATGCACGTGCATTTTTCCAAAATAGAATACACCTCGGGCGGTGAGAAACGCCACCTGACTTTTTCCGACAGTGAATACGGACCGGACTATGAGCCGCTTATGGAGCTGTTCGCCAAAAAAGGACTGAACGCCAGCGTCATATGCGAATCTGCCGGTACTCAGGCAGAGGACGCGGCTGTTATGAAAAAATGCTACGAAAGCTGCATATAACGGAGGTTAAGTCTGAAAAAATAAATTTTTCAGAAAAACTCGAAAGGAGAGATGCTTGCTTTGCAAGCATGATAATAAGTATGAAGATTCTTGTGATAAACGGCCCTAATCTTAATCTTTTAGGTGAACGCGAACCGGGTATTTACGGAAACGAAACGCTAAGCAGCATAAACGACGGGTTAAAATCTGCCGCGCAGGCTGCGGGCGCTCAGATAGAGTTTTACCAGTCTAATCACGAGGGAAATATCGTTGACAAGCTGCACGAATGCCGCAAGGATACCGATTGCGTGATTCTTAACGCCGGCGCGTATACTCATTACAGCTATGCTATAAGGGACGCTATTTCCGCTATAAAAATTCCGGTGATAGAGGTGCATCTTTCAAATGTACACGCGCGGGAAGGATTCAGGGAAAACTCCGTCATCTCGGCGGTATGCGCGGGTACTATAGCGGGCTTCGGCTCTTACAGCTATACTATGGCGTTACAGTATGCGCTTACCCTTAAAGATCGCCCGGAGGATAAATAAATGAGCAGGATATCTCAGATCGGCCGCTTGCTTATAGATGAAAGGCATGCCGCTTTTATCACCTCCGATATAAGCCGAAAATATCTCTGCGGATTTTCTTCCTCCGCAGGTTTTATCCTTATCACCAAGGAACAGAGCTATCTGCTGATAGATTTCAGATATTACGATAAAGCAAAGGAAAGAGTCAAGGACTGCCAGGTAATTTTGCTGGAAAACGTCAGAAAGCAGCTTATGGATCTGCTGGTAAAGCACGGTATAACCGTGGTATCGGTAGAGAGCGACTTTATGACGCTGTCGCAGATAGAAAAGTACAAGCAGAATTATTCGTTCGTGACCTTTGACACCAGCAGCGCGCTGTCCGACAAGCTCACGAAAATGCGCGCAATAAAATCCGAAGAGGAGATAGAAAAGATAATCACAGCTCAGCGCATTGCCGAAAAAGCGTTTGATAAGCTGCTGAACAATATCAGAATCGGACAGACCGAAAAGCACGTTGCCGCGATGCTGAATTACTACATGGCGGAATACGGCTCTGACGGGCTTTCGTTCGATACTATAGCGGCGTCGGGAGTAAATTCCGCGTCGCCTCACGCCGTACCCACCGATAAAAAGCTTCAGGACGGGGATTTTCTGACGCTGGATTTCGGCGCGGTGTATGACGGCTATCATTCAGACATGACAAGGACGGTAGCTATAGGACACGCGACGGATAAAATGCGCGAGATGTACGACGCGGTGCTTTCCGCGAATCTTGACGCTCAGAAAGCGGCAAAGGCGGGCATTTCCGGAAAGTTATTGGACAGCGTGGCGCGCAGCACCCTTGACGCGTGGAATTACGGCGAGTATTTCGGTCACAGCCTCGGCCACGGAGTCGGACTGGAGATACATGAAGCGCCTACGGCAGGGCCTAATTCTTCCGATTCGCTCAAGGAGGGAATGATAGTCACGATAGAGCCGGGCGCATATATCACCGGAAAGTACGGGGTACGTATCGAGGATATGGTGACTATCACCGCGGACGGCTGCCGCTGCCTTACCCGCACCGGAAAAGGTCTTATAATTATCTGACGCTGTTTGTCAAAATAAAAATAAAAAAATCCGAAAAAAACAGTTGACAAAGATAACAAAAAAGTGTATAATATAAAAGTCGCTTGACGCTTTTGCGGCGGTATGGAAGTTTAGCTCAGCTGGGAGAGCATCTGCCCTACAAGCAGAGGGTCATAGGTTCGAGCCCTATAACTTCCACCAC
>CANQKE010000019.1 GCA_947624435.1 uncultured Ruminiclostridium sp. | reverse complement strand
TCAAAAATCTTTGAAAACTCCGAAAATCTGAGCGCGGACGAACTGAAAGAACATTATAAAAATGTTCAATTCAGAGTATCTTTCGATATTCCCGGACAAGGAACGAAATACTGGCAACTCTCCGGTTCTAACGGAAAGTATGAATACTCCGGCACTTATACTACGAACGCTGATAGTGCATGGTACAGCTTTGATGAAACCGGCAAAGCGATAATCGACGTTGCAAGGGGTTCATTCAGTCCGTTCGTCTATACTTTTGAGGAAAAATACAACGGTACGGACTATACAAAAGACGATAACAAAAAAATAACAGGCTTTGCAGACGCAAGCGGCGTACATTTGCCGATACAAGAATTAACATTCACTAACAAACCCGTGAACGGCAATCTTGAAGTCATCAAGTCGTTTAAGGAAAACAGCGCAGACGTTGAAGTCACCGACGAGCAAATTAATTCCGTAGGCTTTATCGTATCTAAAGGCACACAAGACGTAATGTTCGACGGCTCTAACGGCAGCTACACCTACAGCGGCACGACAGACGGCACAGGAACGGTGCTGACGCTTGCCACCGCTACAAAGAAACTGCTTGCCGAGCAACTCCCCGTCGGCACTTATACTATAAGAGAAGTGAACGGCGCGGACGGATTTAAGGTAACTGTATCTGAGGAACAGACTTTCACTATTTCGGCAGCGAAAACTGCGACCGTACAGTTTGTCAATGAACCCATGCGCGGCACTATCTCCATTAAGAAGAACAGCAAGGACGGCGTACTGGCAGGCTGGCAATTCCGTGTAGAGTGCATTTCTTCCCCGTTCAAGGGCTACACCTACAACCAAGTACACCAAACGAACGCAGAGGGTAAGATAACGCTTAACAATCTGCGTATAGGTACTTACAAAGTGACCGAAGTCACCACCGGAAAAGAAGCATACATCACACCGGAATCACAACAGGACGAGGTTCTGTATAACCGTACTACCGAGTTTGTTTTCGAGAATATACCGCTCGGCACGGTGAAAGCCATTAAGTACGATGAAGATAATCATGCTGTGAAACTGCACGGCGCTAAGTTTGAGATTCATGCTGCCGAGAACATAACTTTGGTAGACGGTACTCAACTTTTCGCAAAGGACGCAGTAGTCGGCACTCTCTCCGAGAACGGTACTTCCGGCGAGTATATACAGAACAGCGACGTGAGAATGAACAACACGACATATAACGAACTGCCTTACGGCAAGTATTATCTCGTCGAAACCGTCGCTCCTGCAAACTATGAACTGGACTCTACCCGTCACGACTTTGAAATTACCAAAGCCGGAGCGGAGATAACTATTGAAGTTGACGACCCGCCGTCGGACGGTATCCACTTCTTAACGATTTTCAGACCGCCCTTGTCCTGCGTGTTATTGAACGTTACGCTGTTGTTGCCGCCTTTAGTGACGGTAATGGTCTTGCTGGTAGATTCCGGTGTGTAACCGTCCGGGTGTTTGGTTTCCGTAACGGTGTATGTTCCGGTGGGAAGTCCGCTTATCTTAAACCGCCATTTTCCGGTGCTTGCGTCCTTGCCGAGTTTATACGTCGTTGAAGTACCACTCATGGTAGAGTAGAGATAAAGTCCCGCTGACGCCGGATTTTTGGTAGCGTTCACGAATTTTCCGGAAGAGTTTTTCACGGTAAATTCACAAGCCTCATTCTGCGCATCCGTTCCTTGCTTCCCGTCAAAGGTCTTGTAGATGTCCGCGTCGTCATGGTTTCTCGTATTCTTGAAAGTTACTGATTTGCTTTCTCCCGCAGCTATCGTCACCGTCTGTGTAACAGTAGAGCGGGTGTAATTAGGTATCGCGTTATTGTTGCCATAGCCGCGTTCCTGCACGGTGTAAGTTCCTGCGGGAAGATTAGACACGGTAAGGTTGCCAGAACTGTTCAGTTTGAAATTCGTTCCGGTCGTAGCTGTGCCGCTGTAGGTATACGAACCCGCGCTGCCTGTCGCTTTCACCTTTGTGCCGTCGATGGAGCTGCCCTTTGCGATAACAAAGTACACGTCGTCCTTATCCGCTTTAGCGTCGCCTTTGTGATCCCATTCCTTGATTATTTTGCAAGAGCCAGTACCCTCTGTCGTAACGGTAAAACTCCACGCCATAGGATTAGTACGACCGTTAGCCACTGTTTGGTGTATGGTGTCCTTTGATTCGTATATCCTCATGTCGTTATTTTCGTTTTTCGCCGTGATAGTTACCGCGCCAGTCAGCGCCTTACTGGAAGTTATGGTGTATCGATTACCACTACGGCTAATGGAAATATTACTGTTTGAGCATTGAAACTCATGGTAAATGCCATTCGTCGCGTCGCTGTCGGTTATCGTTACTGAATATGTGCCGTCGGATTTCTTTGTCATTTTGTATGAGCCACCGTTAAAAGACGGTGCTTTACTCTCTGCTCTAACATGCTCTAATATCCAGTTGTACGCTTTAGCTCGTCTGGTGGTAGTTGAACCGCCTAAGCGCATTTGGAAAGTCGAAGCGCTAAGTGTTTTCCCGCTGCCAAGATTAACGTCTACCAATTCACCGGGGGCAAAGCCATACGCACCGCCGTCAAGGCTTCTCCTTATACCTTGTTGAAGCTCCCATACAAGTACCTGTGTAGCTATTACCCAGTCATCGGCGTTCGAGCCGGGCAAGGTTTTGTCACGGAAACTTTGAGAAGTCCCTTGTAAGCCGTAATACATAGCGAGCGCTATATACTGGTCGGAGTTTTCCATGGAGTATTTTTTCTTTATCGCTTCTTTTTGTTTTTCTGTCCATGTTGCCATGTTAATCGATTTTGATGTATATACTATTCCGTCCTCAAAGTCTTTTCCGGCTTCAAGGCAGATAGCATATTCGCCCTGTTTGGCGTTGGGACTGGTCGCCATAAGCAGCATTGACGCATCACTTGTTCCGACATGCTTTTCTACATGCCTTGTGCCGTCGGTATCATAATATGCGTACCAGAACTCCGGGTTTGATACGTCGCTGCCGCCCCACGCATTACCGTCTGACGGGTTGTAGTCTTTGCCATACAGCGTATAGCCAGTTGAGCCTGTACTAAGCGACATGAGGTTTATTGCGGGTTCGGCTATCGGCTTTATCTCTGCCGCTAACGACTGTAAAGGCAGGGCGGTAATTGCCGTAGCCACCGCCATTACCCCGGCAAGCAGTTTTTTTCCGCTTGCTTTCAATTTTTCTTTGATCTTCATTTTGCATTTTCCTTTCTTTATATTTTTTGTATATATAAAAAGGAGCTTTCTTTTCCTCATCGGCAAATAAAGCTCCTTGAATTTTTGAAAAAGAAAGAGCTTTCCTACTGGACATCAAGTCCGTTTGAAAAGCTCTTTTTAATTGTTATTTTCATTGTTTTTTACATTTTCCTTAAGAAAAATACTATTTAAGGTCTTTGTTCATTTATTAACACCAAAAGAACACATCTTCATCGCCTTCAATATACATGAATCTATCACTGAATCCTATACCTTGACCAAAACCGAGCGTACAGCCTGTAATATCTCCATCGGCATCGGCATATATGTTTTTTTCATTATAAAAAAAGTTCACCACTTTACAAAACTGGTGACCGCTGCTGTGTTCATACATGTGTTCCCACTCAAAGCCGAGTTGCTCAAGTACCATTCCGAGCGCCTTTGTTGCACCCGCGCAGGAGGCTTCTTTGCCGATAAATACGCCCCATGCGCTCCAGTTTACGACCTTAGTATCGTCATAACTGCACTTGTCGTAATACTCAGCTACCTTGTCGGTCGCCAAAGCTATCTGTTTAAGGCTGCGCTCGCTGCCGACTTCCGCGCGTACTTCGTCAGCTATCTTCTTCGCTACCTTGAGCGCCGCGTTGTAGTGTTCTTCGGTTTCGCCCTCACGCCAGCTATTAGGCTTTGCGGTCGTGCTGGTACTCGGCTTGCTCGTATTCTGCTTTGCGGTCGTTGACGGCTTTGTCGTGTTAGGCTTTGCGGTCTGGACGGTCACCTTGTCCATGCCGAGGTAGTCCTTGTGTATAAAATTGCCGTCTGACAGCTTGTAGTAGTCGGTGTTCGTCACCGCCACCACGGTAACCTTGTCGTTAAGGTTATACTGCTTTACTGTGGGCGCTCCTAACTGCGCCTTACTGCGGCTGTATATACCCGCCGTATTAACATACATTGTTGCCGACATCTTCGTTTCTTTCCACGCCGGAGCGGGAGCGGTCGCCTTAGTCGTTGCCTTGGTGGTTGTTTTAGTCGTTGCCGCCTTAGTGGTAGCCGCCTTGGTAGTCACAGGCTTATCGGCAGGCTTAGTGCTTGCCGGGGTAGAAGCGGGGTCGCTGTTCGCCGGAGTAGTAGCAGGTTTATCCTGCTTTTCAGTCGTTTCCGGCTTGCTTTCAGTCTTGCTCTCCACGCTGTCTTTGCTTTCGTTGCTCTCGGTTGCGCTCTCCGCGTCAGATACCGCGCTTTCGGTAGCGGTGCTGTCTGCACTCTCTACGCTCTCCGTGCTTTCGGCAGCGCTGTTCTCATCGGAAACGCTTACATCACTTTCGGGTATCGGGTTAGTCTGAGCGGTATTTGCCGCGCACGCTGTCGCGCTCACCGCCATGATCGCCGCAAGCGCGGCTGCTAATGCTTTGTATCTTGTAGTTTTCATGATTTACTCCTTTCGGACTGTGCCTTTCGGCTGCTCTTTTTCATCATCTTTATCATAACATTCACTTTGTACCATTGTCAGTACCAAGTAGCTTGTGTTTTTACCTTTGAGTGCTTTGCCGGAGCGCCGCACTCCTTTTCCACCTTAATTATACCACTTTTTCCCTGCGTTTTCAAGCGTTCTGCGAAGAAACATTCACAAAATACTTGTTGACAGCTTGTATAAGGTGTACAAAAGTTAAATATCTGTTTTGCACAAGATCTCCTTAAAAACAAAAAGCCATTCAAAAGAATGGCTCAAAATCATAGGGTATTATCAATTTGCAGGGACTATGTAATAGATGCGCTCGCCCGGTTTGGCATATCCGAGCTTATCGCGCGCGATCTCCTCAATATATTCTTCTTTATTTTCGTCCTTGGTGTAACGGAGCAACATCTGATTTTCCGCCTCTACAGCGCTTCGTTGCTGCGAAATAGTCTGAAGCTCGTTATTTTTCTGAGCTATCTCGACCTGAACTACAATAAAGTTGTACAGACATACACATAAAGCGATGACAAAAACCGGTATAAGCAACAAAAACGCTTTACTGTTCTTTTTTAACTTGAGCTTTAATTTTCGGCTTTCCGGCAACTGCTACATCTCCTTTTACTGTACTATCACTTAGATTATACAATATCTTACGTTTGTTTTTCAAGCGATTTATACAATTTTTGGCATTATCAAGCAATATTTTGTATACTTTACTAAAATGCAAACGTAAAAAATGTGCAACTTTTACAAACAATTTTCTTATCGGTCGGAACAATAACGATAAAATTCGCTTGACAAACGTTACTATCAAGGAAAAACTCCATCTTACTAACCGTCCGAGCGTCAGAAAATACGCCGCCGCGCCGATACAAGCGCTCACAAGATACAGCAGGCGAAATTCTCCGTTGCCTATCTCCATAGAAAAGCCAAACAGAATAACGGCGCACAGCAGTAAATATATAGTGTCCTCTATACCGGTCACTATTGTTCCGTGCGGAAGGCAGAATCTTAATAATCTCAGCACCTCATAGCCCAGTCCGAGAAAAACTCCGCAGAGCATAAAGCATAAAAACTGCTCGTAAAGAGGGGTCTCAACGTTCATAGTCACGCCCCCTATCTGAACAAACGGGAGATGATGTTATCGGCGGTCCTCTCGCGGTTCTCCGCAAATCTCAGCGATTTTACATATCCCTCTACAGTAACGGTCCCGTCCTTTTGAAAAGCGTTTTTAAGCTCCAGCCCGCTGCCGGTCACGGTAAGGTCGCCGAAATCGGTATACAGCGACAATTCCGTATCGGTACAGCCCAGTATCTCATTTACACCGCTGACCGTAAGAACTTTCCTATCTCTCAGCGTCAGCAATTGCGTTTTCTCCGACATGATATTCCTTTCCTTTCGTAAAAAACAGCGCCGCGGCAGGCTTGCCCGACGCTTGTTTAATACTATTCGGAAAGCGGTGTAAATATTCACGTTTGCGGTATTCTCAAACCACCTCGTAAAGCTCCGACGCGCCGTCCTTGCCGACAGTTTCGGCGACCTTAAGCACCTTTACTTTAAGCGGAGTTTTTCCCATATTTATTTCTATGATATCGTTGACCTTTACATCATACGATGCGCGCGCCACCCGTCCGTTTACTGATATCTTTTCGGCGTCGCAAGCCTCGTTTGCTACAGTGCGGCGCTTGATAAGCCGCGATACCTTGAGAAATTTATCCAATCTCATTTTATATCTCCTTTAAGTAATATGTCCCACCGTCTCTATAGGCGGTTCTATGTTCTTTGCGGTTTTGATACAACTCGTATCGGTGATTAGAAGCTTTTTGTTTGTTCTTTTCGATAAACGGGAATTTATCTGTGAATATACATCCCGATTTGTTCAGTTCAATTCAAAAAGGACCTTCTCATAATCTTTTACATAGTACCTGATATTTTTTCGTCCCTTTTGAATGATTGTATGGCCTTCCGCTTCCAGCATTTCTTTTTGCGCTTTGATGCCGCCGGGATACTTTTCATTTAACTCCCCATTCGCTTTCAGCGTTCTCCAATAAGGCGTTTTATCCTCGGAACGCTGATAACTTGCCCACGCTGCAATAGATACAAAAATCCCTGCAGTAATCGGTTCCGTAAAATCCGCGCCACTTAGTTTTGCAAAATACTCACGAATTTTTCCGACAGTAATCACGCTTCCAAAGGGAATACGTTTCATTATTTTGTCATAGTCGATCGGCGGTGCAAAATACATTCTGCTCCCGCCATATTTTTCTATACTCTTTTCATCTGTGATTATCAGGAACCTTGGCATATCCTTGCTGTCATTCAGCATAGCGTTAAAATCTTTTTTATCTTCATTAGCCATAACCATACCTCCTGCCCTAAAGTATAGCTTGTTTTTATAAGGAATGCAATGAGACAGTTTTGAAAAATTATTTTTTCCGCTCCGATCCATTTCCCTGCAAATCTCGATTTACCAGGCGAATATGTCCATCTCCTAACAAATCATACCACAGAATCGCGAATAAATCAACCGCTATTAACCCGCCACACATTTTACACAGCAAGCGAAAATTACACCGCAAAAGCGCACTTTTGAGTTTTCCTTGATAAGCGAAGATTATTTTTTCCCTGTTTTGATAAAGTCGATCAGTTCGTTCACATCATTGAAATCATCATAATCGCCATAAATTCCTTCCCGATGATAAACAACGCCCGCTTTTTCATTTTGTTCAAGGCAATCTAAAAGCTCTTTTTCTCCGTATCTTTTGATGAACAAGGTAAACCCGTAAGGCTTGATTTTAGACAGCAAGCCTTTTTGGCATTCAGCCTTACATTCATAACAGTGTGTATAATTTTTCTCAATAGAACATTTTCTGTTTTCGCACCAGTCCTTGTCAGGACATTCTCCCGAATTACATCCTTTGCAATGTTCATTCTCGCTGCATAAGCAGCATGCCAGTCCGCAGCGTGCTATTCCGAGTTCCCGCTTCATTTTAATTCTCCTTATATTTAATTTTGTATCCAATAAAATTTTCTCATATCCCAACTCAACGACTGCTCACAACGAAAACCCATAATAAAAAACACAGCGGAGACGTCACCGCCTCCGCAAAACAATTATTATCACTTACTTGGAAACTGCATCCTTCAGCGGGCCGCCTGCCTTGAAAGCGGGAACCTTAGAAGCAGGAATGGTGATCTTTTTCTTGGTCTGTGGGTTGATGCCCTCGCGCGCTGCACGCTCACGAACTTCAAATGTACCAAAGCCAACGAGCTGGATCTTTTCGCCCTTAGCAAGGGTCTCCTTGATGCTGTCTACAACGGCGTTAACTGCCTTTTCAGCGTCTTTCTTAGTGAGGTCAGCCTTTTCAGCTACCTGTGCAACTAATTCTGTTTTAGTCATTTGTGATATCCTCCGTTAAAAAATATATATAATGCTTAAAAAGCATATAAAACTTATTTCAGCGTCCGATAACGGACTGCCAAAGCTTGTCCAGCTCGTCCGCAGACAGATCTTCGAGCCTTCTTCCGCTTTCGTTTATCTGCCGCTCAATGTCCCTAAATCGAATTATAAACTTATTTATCGCAAATGTCAAGGCTTTTTCGCTATCTTTTTTTATAAAACGTGATAAAATACAGCATGACATCAACAGTTTGCCAAACGTATCGTCAATTTTATCGTCATTTTTGTCTAATATAGCCAAATTGAGATTTTCCACGTTTTCCTTTACCCAACTCAAAGCGCTGTCGGTATCCGAAAAAGCCAGCCCTGCGTCGGCGGAACGCTTTGCGATCTTCTGCCCTCTCATCAGCGCCGGAAGAATATTCGGTACGCTTTCCAAGGTTGCGGCCGCATCGCTTTGGTGCTTGGAGGCTTGCTTCAGCTTTTCCCAGTTTACCAATACCTCGTCGGAATTATTCACCGAAACGTCGCCGAACACATGAGGATGGCGGTAGATCATCTTTTTGGCGATCTCGTCGCATACGTCGTTAAAATCGAAGCGTCCGCGCTCAGCCTCTATCTGACAGTGAAAAACCGACTGGAACAGCAGATCTCCGAGTTCCTCCCTGAGCATCGCGGCGTCGTCGCAGTCGATAGCCTCCATGACTTCGTATGTTTCCTCCAGCAGGTCCATGCGAATCGATCTATGATCCTGCTCACGGTCCCAGGGACAACCGTTTTTCGAACGAAGAATACGAGTTATCTCAAGCAAATCGTTAATATCGTACTTTTCTTTTTGTACAAAATCCAATTATATACACTCCCAAACACATATTTGACCGTTCGGACAAACCGCCTATATAATAATACCGTAAAAAGTCATGATATGCAAGCTATTTTTCGGATTTTTTGAAAATTTGTCGATTTAACAGATTTTTTACCTCTATCCCTCCCTGCATTATTAGTAAAAATATATAAATTATTCCACCTGTCGCCACGCTAAGCAAAAGCGAAAC
The DNA here is from genome assembly GCA_947624435.1 of uncultured Ruminiclostridium sp. Classification (GTDB taxonomy): domain Bacteria; phylum Bacillota; class Clostridia; order Oscillospirales; family Ruminococcaceae; genus Ruminiclostridium_E. Next base: position 36,960 of record CANQKE010000019.1, on the reverse strand, counting down.
TATCTGCGAAAAATGGATAATGTAAAAATTGTACCCGAAAAAGGCCGTTATTGCACATATCAGGCCGGATATAAGCGGCGCTGCGGTCAGCCGTAAAAATCCGAAATCCATTTTGCAGTAATTTTCCAGTGCGAGATACCCTCCGAATGCCGCCGCTGCGTATGATATCGCGGTGGAAAGAGCCGCGCCTGTTATATTTATCTCCGGAATGGAAATAAGAAATACATTAAGCACCAATTTTATTGCAGAAGCGAACAGCATAAGGCGTATCGGCAGGTCTGATCTTCCTATCACCTGGAACACGGCGAAAAACGACGACGCCAGCGTCATGAACACCCCGCCGACCGACAATACCGCCATAGGCAGCACGCTGACCGCTATCTCTTCCGGGCGTGAAGAATACAGCAGCTCCAATGCGGGACGGCTTACCGCCGCCATTCCCAGATAAAGCGGTATACCTATCAGCAGGTTTGAGCGTATCACAAGAGTGACCTTTCTCTTAAAAGCGTGATGATCCCCCATGCACCACGCTGACGCAATATCCGGCAGCGCGCTTTTTGACAGCATTCCGGTAAAAGCGGGGATAAGCATGACCATCGTTATCGCGATGCCGGTATAGCTTCCGTACATGAAATTGCCCAAGCTCACCGCGCCGCCCTGATATGAGATTATCGAGCCGAAGGTGCTTTGAAAATATTCCGGCGCAATATCCACAGAATAATTTATACAGCGGGTTATCGTTATAAGGTCGATGAACGAGGATAGATTTATCACCACCGAGCCGACGGATATCGGTATACAGTCCTTTATAAGAGAATAAGCTATTTCCCTGCCGCTCTTTCTCTTTACGCCGGTATCATATATCGGTGCGGTTTTTTTACCGTAACGGTACCTTAACGCCAGAAACGCCGCACCGCACAATTCGCTCAGGCTCGCCGCAAGCGTCGCAGCGGCGGCGGCAAACGGCAAAGCGGCCGCTATCGCCTGCTCGGTTCCCGAAACAAAGCTGCCGAACACCGCCTGCCCGTTATTATAGCAGGATACGGCATGTTCTACTATCAGGTATGCCGCAGTCAGGCCTATCACGGCGCGGCTGACCGACTCTATGATCACCGAAACAGCGGTAGGCGACATATTGCCGAGCCCCTCGTAATATCCGCGGTATACCGAGCCTATACAGCACAGCAGTACCGACGGCGCTACCGCTATCATCGCATACATACTCTGCGGGGACTGCACGGCATAGTTTGAAAACGGCAGCGCTAAGCCGATAAGCGCAAACGTGCCTATCGTTCCTATAACGCCGAAGGTACATAAAGCGATATGCAGCGTCCGGCGCGCGTCGGAGAATTTCCCCGCGCCCACCAGCCGCGCCGTTACTTTTACCATAACGGTGGGAATACCCGCCGCTGTCACCGCAAATATAGGATTAAATATGCTGTAAGCCGCGCTGTAATAGCCCATTCCTACCCCGCCGAGTATATTTGTCAGCGGTATCTTATATATCGCGCTGACAATTTTACTTATAAGTACCGAAATAAACAAAATTACGGTATTTTGTGCAAAGCTTTTCCTCTCGCTCATAATGTCCTCCCCGCAGATAAAACTTGTCTGTAAATAATATTAACGGTCGGACAGGATTATGAATACACGCCGTAAAACTTGACTTTTGCGGCGTAATATTGTATTATATTATTCAGGATAAATTCTTTTGGTCAGGAGATTTTAATGGATATAAAAATAAAACCCGCCTTGCTGCACGGAAAACTTAACGTACCGCCGTCAAAGAGCATATCTCACCGTATGCTGATATGCGCGGCTCTGTCGGACGGCGAAAGCGTAATACATAACCTGTTGGACTGCGAGGATATCACCGCCATAAAAGGCGCGTTGCGCATGCTCGGCGCGGATATAACCGAAGAAAACGGCGTTTGCCGCGTACACGGGATATCCGTTCCGGCGAAAAAAGCGGTCGTGGACTGTAAAGAAAGCGGCTCGGCGCTGAGGTTTCTTATACCCCTTGCCGCCGCACTTGGCTGTGAAACGGAATTTACAGGCTCCGGCAGACTTCCGCAGCGTCCGATAACTCCGATAATACAGCCGCTACGCGATAACGGGATAACGTTTCTAAGCGATAAATGGCCGTATAAAATAACCGGAAAGCTGCATAGCGGCAGCTACTATATAGACGGCAGCATGTCCTCCCAGTTCATCACCGGACTGCTGTTTGCGTTGTCGATATTAGACGGCGACAGCGAAATAACACTCACCTCCGAGCTAAACTCGAAGCCTTATGTTGATATTACCGTTGACTGTCTGCGGCAGTTCGGCGTTGATGTGACAGAAAACGGCGGCGTATATAAAGTAAAAGGCGGTCAGAAATATCAGCCTCATACCGTTTCGGTAGAAGCGGATATGTCTCAATGCGCGTTTTTTGCGGTCGCGGACTCTATCGGTTCAGATATATCGATGGAGAACCTCGATCCCAAAAGCGTACAGGGCGATAAGGCGATACTTGATATCTGTGCAAGATTCAACAGCGGTGAAGCTATCCAGCATATCGACGCGTCCGATATACCGGATCTTGTGCCGATACTTACCGTGCTTATGTGCTTTGGCAAAACCAAATCTCAAATAACCGGCTGCGCAAGACTGAGAATAAAGGAATGCGACAGGCTGGCTGCCATAACGGAGGTATTAAACACCCTCGGCGGCAAAATAAAGGCGTATGAGGATATGATAGAGATAACGCCGGTAAAAACGCTTAAAGGCGGAACGATAGAAACCTACAACGATCACCGTATAGCTATGGCAGGCGCTGTCGCCGCGACCAGATGTGAAAACGAGGTCGTAATAAAGGGCGCGCAGTGCGTAGATAAATCGTATCCCGGTTTCTTTGACGATTACAGAATGTTGGGAGGAACAGCAGATGTCATCTGAATTTAAGGCAGGGGCGCTGTCGGTAAATATATTCGGAGAATCGCACGGTCCGGCTATCGGCGTCGTTATCGACGGACTTCCGGCGGGAGAAGAACTGGATATAAACAGGATAATGGAATTTATGGCACGCCGCGCACCGAAGAAGGACGGCACCAGCACCAGGCGCAGCGAACCGGACATTCCCGAAATACTGTCCGGCGTATTGGACGGCAGGATCATCGAGGGAAGTCCGCTTTGCGCCGTGATAAAAAACACCGACCAGCATTCCGCGGATTATAAAAGCATAAGCCACCTCGCACGGCCGGGACATTCCGATTATACCGGATACGTCAGATATAACAAAAGCAACGACTTAAGCGGCGGAGGACATTTTTCAGGCAGGCTCACCGCGCCGCTGTGCTTTGCGGGTGCGGTCGCAGAGCAGATATTAAATCACATAGGCATTTTTACCGGCGCGCATATATTTAAGATAAAGGATATCTGCGATACCCCGTTTGATCCGATAAATATCACCTCAGAGCAGCTGGAACAGGTAAAATCGCGCTATCTTCCGCTTAACGACGTATCAAAGGATGAAGAAATGCGTTCGCTTATACTGGACTGCGCCGGAAATCTGGATTCTGTCGGCGGTATTGTAGAATACTGCGCGATAGGCTTGCCGGCAGGATTCGGCGATCCGATGTTTGACGGGATGGAGAACCGGATATCGCAGGCGGTGTTCGGCGTTCCCGCCGTAAAAGGTATAGAATTCGGCGCAGGTTTCGCGTCCGCCGAAATGTACGGCAGTGAAAACAACGATGAATTTTGCATAGAAGATAACGAGATACGCACCCGCACAAACAATCACGGCGGTATCCTCGGCGGTATATCCAGCGGAATGCCGCTTATACTGAGAGCTGCTATAAAGCCCACGCCCTCTATCTCAAGACCGCAAAAAACCGTGGATTACACCACCATGACCGAGCAAGAGCTTATAATAAAAGGGCGGCACGACCCCTGTATCGTACCGAGAGCCGTCCCTTGTATAGAGGCGGCGGCAAATATCGCGCTGCTGTCATATTTCTGCTGACGGAAAAGGAAAATATGTATGAATTATATTCCTAAAATCACACTTTACGAATCGAAGGATATACGGATACTCGTGGCGTTTCTGCTTAAAAAAATAGGCGGAATGACTAAAGAAGAGCTGCTGTGCTGCACGGTCGATAAAGAGTATGTCAGATATTTTGATATGATATGCTGCCTTATCGAAATGGAAGAAATGCAGCTGGTAAAATGCGAACGTCAGGACGATAACGAGATGTATTATCCGACGGCAAAAAGCAATTATCTTGCGATAGAGCTGGCAGATCAGCTGCCTATGATGCTCAGAGAGGACGCGCTGTACTGCGCAAAAAAGATCACCTCCCGCATGAGATTGGAAAGCTCAGTAAAATGCGAGATAATCACTCTTGATAAAGGCTATCAGCTGTATATCAGATTCCTTAACGAGGCGGGAGGCGCAGACCTTATGGAGCTTAAAATATTTGCCCCTACTCTGGAATCGGCAAAGAGCATGGAGAAAAAATTCTTCGATAATCCCGCCGGAGCATACAGAGGAGTGCTGAACAGCTTTATACAAGGATATTTATCGGTTTCCGAAAAAGAGATACAGGAAGCCTTAGATGAAACAAACACCGGTTTATTTTGAACCGGTGTTTGTTTATTAAAAACCAAGTTTTTTCAATTTTTGAAGTATCTCTTCTCTGCGCTGCGCGGTTTTTTCCTTATCGGGATAATATCTGCCGTCACGCTGTACTATCACGTCCCCCTCGGCGCAATCTGTATCTAAAAGCTCTTTTGAAATATTTATCATGCGGCCGTCATTCTCGTCGTCCTCCACCACCGCGTACATTTCTTCAAATCTGTCGATTATCAGCATTTTATTTCTCCGTTTCTACCTCAAGTGTTTTGCCGTCCGTAGTAAAAACTATAGAGCCGTTCATGTCTGTGCGTAAAAACGAACAACCGAAATCGCTGTATGTTTCTATCGTTTCCTTATGAGGATGTCCGTAATCATTCGGCGAGCCGACTTCAAACACCGCGTAATCGGGCTTAACAGCTTTTACAAAAGCATAGCTGCTTGACGTGCTGCTGCCGTGGTGCGGAACTTTTATTACCTGCGCCCTTAAATTCTCGCCGGTATCGAGAATATCCTGCTCCGCCTCTTTCTCTATATCTCCGGTAAACAAAAACGCGGTGCTGCCATGTACAAATCTCGCGGTCACCGAATAGTTGTTCAGATCCTCGTAATCTTTTACCGGTGAAAGCAATTCTATGTAGCTTCCCTCCGAAAGGGAGAGTTTTACTCCGTTTTTGCCGTACCGGACCGGAATATCCCTTTTCGCTATAACATCGATCAGTCGGGAATACGAAGAAGTGGTCGGAGTAACGGACTCCTGCACCTTGGGCATTATCACACTGCCGACGTCAAACTCGTTTATAACGTCAGACATTCCGCCTATATGGTCGGAATGAGGGTGGGTGCATATCACATAATCAAGCCTTGATATGCCGAGCGTTTTGATATATTTTATCACGTCGCCGGAATATTCCCGCTCGCCGCAGTCTATCAGCACCGTCTTATCCTCTGTCACGATAAGCTCGCTGTCACCCTGCCCCACGTCGATAAAGTGTACCTTTGCCTCTCCCTTGGCAACAGCGTCGGAGATAGGCTGTTGTATACCCAAAAGGTCGTACCACGTCGGTACTCCGTTTATATGCAGTGCAAACTGATTAAGCGTAATAAAAGCGGCAGCCAGCACTAATATGAGTATTATACCGCCTATTCCGAGAGAAGCCTTGTTATTTTTTCTTCCGGTTCTGCTCAGCGCGCTGGCCGCCTTTCTTACCGCGCGGTCGTTTATCATTCTTTGCTTTTGCATTGGTGTTTTTGCCATTATCCGTCCTGCCTTTTCGGTTTTTATCGGGGTATGTATCAAGACCGTCCGGAGTGATCAGACAATCCTTGCCGTATCCTATCAAATCACGCCTGCCTGCTTTTATAAGGGCGGCGGCCACGATAGGCTTATTTTCTTTCTTGTAATATTGCAGCAATGCGCGCTGCATCTGCTTTTCTCCCGGTGAACGCGGTACATATACCGGCTGCATGGTATACGGGTCAAGTCCCGTATAGTACATCGCGGTGGAAATAGTTCCGGGAGTGGGGTAAAAATCCTGCACCTGTTCCGGTCTTATGCCGTGTTTTTTCAAAAACACCGCCAGCTCTACCGCCTCTTTTACGGTACAGCCTGGATGCGAGGACATCAGATAAGGCACAAGATACTGCTCCTTACCGCACTCTTTTGTATATTTATAAAATCGCTTTTCAAACTCTTCGTATACCTCAATATGAGGCTTTCCCATAAGATCAAGGACTTTGTTGCTCGCATGCTCCGGCGCGACCTTAAGCTGTCCGCTGACATGATGCTCTACAAGCTCCTTGAAAAATTCATCGTTCTTATCCAGCATCATATAATCATAGCGTATGCCGGAACGGATAAACACGCGTTTTACATTTTTTATCGAGCGCAAACGGCGCAGCATATTAAGGTACTCGGTATGATCCGCCTTTACCGCCGGGCAAGGCGTGGGAGCAAGGCACTTTTTTCCCTTGCACATTCCCTGCTTTTCCTGCTTATCACATGACGGACGGCGAAAGTTCGCGGTAGGCCCGCCTACATCGTGGATATACCCTTTGAAATTCGGCTTTTTGGAAAGGTCTATAGCCTCATTCACCACCGATTCTTCGCTGCGGGTCTGTATTCTTCTGCCCTGATGAAGCGCAATAGAGCAAAAATTACAATAGCCGAAACAGCCGCGGTTATGCGTGATGGAAAACTCTACCTCCTGTATTCCGGGAACGCCGCCGTCTTTTTCATATACAGGATGATAGGTACGCATATAAGGCAGCTCATAAGCTTTGTCAAACTCGCTTTGAGTAAGGCTGCGCTGGGGAGGATTCTGCACCAGCATCATATCGCCGTGACGCTGCACGATAGTCCTGCCGTATACCTCGTCCTGTTCGTCATATTGCAGACGGCAGGACTTTGCGTATGCTTTTTTGTTTTCACTGACTATTTCAAAGCTGTCGCACTGTGCCGCTCCGATAGGAGTGTTTTTCGGCTCGGTAAGATAGCAGGTACCTTTTATATCGTGGATATCCTTAAGCTTTCTTCCCGAGCTTACCGCATTACAAAGCTGCACAATGGTAAGCTCGCCCATTCCGTACATAAGCAGCTCGGCGCCGCAATCCACCAGCACCGACGGCATGACCTTATCCGCCCAGTAATCGTAATGGGCAAAGCGTCTCAGGCTTGCCTCCAGACCTCCGACCGCTATCTCCTTATCGGGAAATAATTCTTTCAGCTTGCGGCAGTATACCGTCAAGGCGCGGTCGGGACGCTTTCCGCCTTTTCCTCCGGGAGAATAAGCGTCATCCCAGCGTTTTCTTTTGAAAACGGTATAATTAGATACCATGCTGTCGATATTACCGCCGGAAACCAGAAAACAATATTTCGGCTCGCCCAGCTTTTTATAATCCTCGTCGGTGACCGGCTGGGCTATTATCCCGACGGAAAATCCGCAGCTTTCCACCATGCGGGATATTATAGCGATACCGAAAGACGGGTGATCGCAGTACGCGTCGCCTGTAAGGCAGATAAAGTCCAGCTGCTCTATCCCCCGCTCTTTCATATCCTGTTTTGAGATCGGCAAAAACGGCATTATAATTCTCCCGTCAGTCTTTATTCATACGTCTTTCGTAATATTCCTCCCGCGTCATAAGCACCTGGCGCGGCTTGCTGCCCTCAGACGGGCCTACTATACCCATTTCCTCCATGATATCTATCAGACGTGCGGCGCGTCCGTATCCGAGTTTCAGCTTTCTCTGAAGCGAGCTTGTACTTGCCTGACCCGCCTCAACTACCGTGCGGATAGCGTCCTCCAGCTTTTCGTCGCTTACATCTATATCTCCGCTGTCGTCGGAAGAAGAGCCTCTTTTATCACCGGTGCCTACCTGAGCGGCGCGTTCCTCTACCTCTCTGATAACATCGTTATCATAATCGAGTATGTAAGAATCCTTAATGAAATTTACGACTCTGTCTATTTCCTTTGGAGATATCCAGCAGCCCTGCACTCTCAGCGGCTTTGGCATAGAAGTGGATTTGAACAGCATATCTCCGCGTCCTAACAGCTTTTCCGCACCCTGCTCGTCAAGTATGGTACGGCTGTCAACGCCGCTGCCGACCTTTAGCGCTATGCGGCTGGGGATATTCGCTTTAATAAGTCCGGTCACCACGTCGACCGTAGGACGCTGAGTAGCTATTACCAGGTGCATTCCCGCGGCTCTTGCCATCTGAGCCAGACGGCAAATGCTGTCCTCGACCTCGTTTTTAGACGCCATCATAAGGTCTGCCAGCTCGTCAATAAAAATGACTATCTGCGGCAGCTTCTTAATATCAGGGTCTTTATCCGCTATAGCGTTGTAGCCCTTTAGGTCGCGGACGCTGTTTTCCGCGAAAAGATTATAGCGCTTGAGCATTTCCGTTACCGCCCATTGAAGAGCGCCGGCAGCCTTTTTCGGGTCGGTCACTACCGGTATAAGCAAATGCGGTATGCCGTTGTAGGTCATAAATTCAACCTGTTTGGGGTCTACCATGATAAATCTGACCTCATCGGGGGCACTTCTGAACAGTATCGAAAGGATTATCGAATTAACGCAGACAGATTTACCGGAACCGGTCGTACCGGCAACCAACAGATGGGGCATGTCCGCGATATCGGCAATGATAGTATCGCCGGATATGCTCTTACCCAGCACCGCTGCCAGCTTGCTCGGATTGGATTTGATGTCGTTGCTTTCTATAAGCTCTCTGAAAGGTACGCTGTCGGTGTTCTTATTCGGCACTTCTATACCGACCGCGGGCTTGCCGGGTATCGGCGCTTCTATCCTTATCCCGGACGCCGCCAGATTAAGCGCGATATCGTCCGCAAGACCGGTTATCTTGGATATTTTAACTCCCGCCGCAGGCTGAAGCTCGTACCTCGTTACCGAAGGTCCGCGGCAGGTACCTATTATCTTGGTCTGCACGCCAAAGCTGCGCAGTGTCTTTACTATATTTTCGGAATTAGTGTCGAGCTCTTTTTGTATGTCGGCCTTTGCCTTGCCCGGCATTATCTCGTCAAGCAGGTCGGTCGGAGGAAGTATATACTGCTCATTATCCTCCGGGGAGCCGCCCTCGGCTTCGGAAGCGTCTGCGTCATCGTGGGCATTATCAGCAGTATCTCCTCTGCCTGACTGCTCCAAGACGTATTCATTCAGCGCCTGCTCTACGGGATTTACTTCTTCAGGCGGAAGTTCAGGCAGCGGCGCGGTATCGGTAACAAGTTCTTTTGCGGCGGCTACGGTATTTTCCTCCGGAAGTCTGCCGGTGTCGATATCCCCCGGAAGCTCCGGAAGATTACCGTCGGATATATGCACGTCGTCCTCCGGCGCTATCTCAGGCAATACCTCGGCGGAGGGTCTGACCGATCTAGAGGTATTTTCCGCAGGCATGCCGTTATAGCTGTTTATCTCGTTGATAAAATCTTCGTTATCCCGCTTTTGTTCGTCCATCGTCTGCTTATGCTTTTTGGAAAGCGGCTCGTTAATGTTTTCGGCAGTGGCCTTTTCAAGCTCGTTTATCCTGCGGATATTTTTCTGCTGCTCGTTCTCGGCGTTCTGCTCCTCGGACGCAAGGCGCAAAGCCTCCATTTCCTCCTTATGACGCTGGTGCTTATCCTTTACCGTTCTGGCAGTCTTTTTAACAGGCTTTCCGACTGCGTGAAGAAAATCGAGCAGCGTTTTTCGGCTGATAAACATGATGAACACGAACGCGATAAGTATAACAAGGACTATCGCGCCTATTCTGCCGAACAGCAGCAGCAGCCACGAGAGCAGTCCTCCGTATATTCCTCCGCCCATAAGCTGAACGCCGTCGGAATACAAAGAGCCTATCGCACCGAAGATATTTGTAGTCCCCTCTCCTACCGAGCCGATAAAAATTATCTGTACCGCGGCGGAAACCAGCATTACCGAAAACGCAAGCTGGACTACCTTTTTTGATATACTGCCGTTGTTTTTATCCATGGCTACAAGAATAGCAACATATATCGCCACCGGCCCGGTAAAAAACACCGCGAAGCCGAATATTCCGCACAGGAACATATATATGTAGTCAAGAAGATTTGGGTCTTCCTTTGAAGTCGCGCCGCCGAGAAATCCTATCAGCGTAAACAGCAGCAGCAGTACGCCGACGGCAAATATAACTATCGAATATATCCGGCGGCGGGTGCGTTCCGCCTCTAAAAGCTCCTGCTTTAGCTTATCGTTATTATTTTTTCTGCCGGAATTTGATTTCCCCGTTCCGGTAGTTGTTTTTGCAGACATTTTTGTTCCTCCGTTTTATAAATCATCACATAAGCGATAAATAGTAATCCCGATCAGAATACCACTATAAAATGCGAACCGGTCACTAATTCATACGCGCCGACGCCTATACAGCCGAGTCCGAGCAGCGCGGTATATATTCCGAAAATTCTGAATAAGTCTTTTTTTATCAGCAGCTTTACAAGGAATATCGCAAGAAGTCCCACTACAGCCGCCGCCGCAAAGCCTATACCCATAGCGACCCAGTCTATCTCCGCCGTGCTTTGCAAAGCGTCGCCTATCTCCAGAACACTGCCGCCGAGTATCGCTGGTATACCTAAAATAAACGAAAAGGTCACTGCGGTTTCTCTTGTCAGACCGCAGAATATTCCGGTCGCGGTGGTAGAGCCGGAGCGCGACACACCGGGAAACAGCGCTACGCATTGCATAGCGCCTACCGCTATAGCGTCGCCTACCTTCATTTTATCTCCGGTCTTGTTGCCTTTTACGCATTTGTCCGACATGAACAGCAGCACCGCGGTAAATAAAAACGCCACGCCTTCAAAAATTATATCTCCGTCGCCCTCAAAGCTCGTGAAAAAGTCCTTAAAGAAATAGACCGGCACCAGTAAGGCGGTGGAAATTATCACCATGAACATCATGCGCCGGTTGGCGTTCATGTTTTTCCAGGAAAATTTACCGGTAAAAAGGTCTTTTATCGTAAGGAAAAATTCTATTACCATTCCCGCTATCGTAGGAAAAAACGCGATAAGCACCGCAAGCAGCGTTCCTAAATGAAGCACCACCGATACCAGCAGGCTTTCCTCACCGACGTTCATAAAATGCTGCACTACCGATAAATGCCCGGAGCTTGACACCGGCAAAAACTCGGTAAGGCCCTGTATCACGCCCTGTATTACCATACTTATGTAATCCATATTTGTTCCTCCGAAATAATATGTACGGGCATACGCCCGATTAATTCTTATTCACTTTCCGACGGATTTTGTCCTTGGGAAATAGCGATCGTCAAGATACATCGCGGGATCGGTCGAAAAAAGCCGGTTTACGGTGCCGTCCGCCCCGTTAAGCTCCAGCATACCGCCGTTTACCCGTTTGTATCGTATCTTCGGCTGCTGCGGCTTATAAAAAATATCCTGTTCGCTGATAATGGTATGCAGTATCATATTCGTCCGCCTTTCGGGTGATATTCCCTGAACGGGTGGACCTTTGCATACACCCTGCCGTCCGGCTCTTCGCCGTGGATACGCACGGAAGTCTTTATCGGCTGACGGCGGTGCTTTGCACGCGGCTTTTTCTCCTGCTCCGGCTCCTTGCTTTTCGGTTCGCTTTCAATGAGGGAATAAAGACATTCCACCGCGTCGCTTAGTCCGCCGAGTCCGTCGATAAGCCCCTCGTTTACCGCAGCCTTTCCGTCCAGCACCGAGCCGACGTCCATGACCAGCTCGTCCTTTTTCATCATAAGCTCACGGAAGCGTTCGGGAGTTATTTTGCTGTTCTTGCAGACAAATTCGATTATCCGCTCCTGCATTTTTTCAAAATAGGACAGGGTCTGGGGTATTCCGAGCAGCATGCCGTTCATTCTTACCGGGTGGATAGTCATGGTAGCGGACGGCACTATAAAACTGCGCCGCGCGCTTACCGCAAGCGGTACACCTATCGAATGCCCGCCGCCTACAACTATGGAAACAGTGGGCTTTGACATTCCGGCGATAAGCTCAGAAATAGCAAGACCCGCCTCTACGTCTCCGCCGACGGTATTAAGAATTATAAGCAGCCCCTCTATGCTCCTGTCCTGCTCAATAGCCACCAGCGCCGGCATAATATGCTCGTACTTTGTGGTCTTATTCTGAGCCGGCAGGATATAGTGACCCTCTATCTGTCCTATTACCGTAAGGCAGTGGATATTATGCTTGGCGTTTTCCAGCGCAAGAATACCGTTGTCCGCTATCTGCGCGTCAGCCGGGACCTCCTGCGAGCCGTCGGCTTCCTCGGTTTCTTCGTTGTCGTTTTCGTAACGGTTCATCAAAACACCCTTTCATGTTTTTTGAAATTAGTTTTTTCTGAACCGGCGGCAAATATACTATCCCGACACACAAATCTGTCGGTTTTGCACCAAACGAACATATACTATATTAGTATATCATAATTCCGGCTTGATGTCAAATTCAAAGAGCCTTTTATTTGTAATTTTTTCGGAAAACAAAAAACGAAGCTGTTTTACAAGCTCCGTTTAATTTGTTTGAAAAGCGTTTATATTCAGCTTGTCGAAAAACCTCCCTGCGGTCGGATTTTTCGACAAGCTGACCAAAAAATGAGCAAGTATGTGCTGACATACTTGCTCATTTTTGCCGCTCTACGAGCGGCACTTATCACTAATGAGGGTGAAAACCCTGATGGTTTTCCCCTCATACTCCTCTTTCCTTCCGGCTTTTGAACACTTTTTCTACAGCCTGTATATTGTCATTTTCCATAAATTCCATAAAATCGCAGATATCAACCGCGGCGTTCGGGGAAATTATCTTTTTCTGATTATTGATGATCTCCCGCTGTCTGCCCTCGTCAAGCAGGCTGTCGCAAGCGGTGATAAGCTGGCTTTTCGGATTCCTGACGGCGCAGCTCATGCCGTTTTCTTCAAAGAACAGCATATTGCGGGTCTCGCAGCCCGGTATCGGCGTAATGTGTATGAGCGGCGTGCCTACTACCGCCGCTTCCGTCGAGGATAATCCGCCCGGCTTTGACAAAAACAAGTCGCATGCCTGCATATATATCGCCATATCGTCGGTATATTCAAGCAATTTGCAGCGCTTTCCGTAATTCTGCTCCAGACGCAGATACAAAGCATGATTATTACCGCATACAACTATGATATTAACGGTTCCTCCATAATGCTCCAGCAAAAGCGGCACTATCTGCTCTATCTGACCGGCGCCTATGCTTCCTCCGGCTATAAGAATATACTTTGCGGTAAGATCCATGCCGAGGCGTTTTCTTGCTTCATCCCTGCCGATTTGCTCGCGAAAACATTTTCCGACCGGTATCCCGAACGGTAAAATACGCTCTTTCGGTATTCCTCTCGCAACAAATTCATTTTCCAGCTTTTTTGCCGGTATCACATAGTGATCGCAGTCGGTCTCTTCGGTAAAAGGAATACAGGTGTAATCGGTAGCTATAAAATAAGTTTTCGGAAGAGAAGCTCCGCGCTGCTTAAGATTTGTGAGCATCTCCGCGGGAAAAAGGTGCGTCGACGCGATAACGTCAAATTTATTCTCGCCGAGGTACTTTTCAAGCAGCGGCGCCATTCGTCTGTTGACGTGATATACCGGAGAGGAGACCGGCAGCTTTCGATAAGCGTTACCTAAGCTGTACACCACGCCGAAAGCGGACGGCGCTTTCTGAGCAAGAGAGATATACGCGTTATTTACAATATCGACGGTCTTATCGTCCTTGAGCAGATACGGGTTAAGTATCTTTGCGTTATGACCTCTTGCGGACATTTCCTCGGCTATTGCCATGCACGCGCTGTTATGTCCGCCGCCTGTTCCGCATGAAAGAATCAGTGCATCCATAATATTCTGATCTTAACTCTTCCCCTTTCTTCCTTACTCAAATACATTTTAAGGCATACGGCAGCGGTGATGATCAGAAAGCCGAACCGTACCGCCGGGTCAACTCCCGCTATAAGCATAGCAAGGAAAGCAAGCGGATATGCGGCAATGGTACGGTAGAAGTGCGGAGATATCCTCAGACACACGGACAGGAATATAAACACGACCGCAAACAAAAATAACGGCTTGCAATGCGGGAACAACCCCAAAAGGCAGCCGAATGTGACCGCGATACCTTTTCCGCCGTGAAATTTTGCGAATATCGGAAAAATATGACCTATCACCGGCGAAACCAGCACCGGGATCAATCCCCAGTCGTTTTGTTCAGACGAAAGCAAATATATGAACACCGGCAAAAAACCTTTAAGTAGGTCAAAGATCAGTGTAAGCGTGCCACACCAAAAACCTCCGTATTTATAAGCGTTTGCGGTACCGGGGTTCTTGTCGGTGCTGTTTTGATACATCTCTTTTTTGCCGAAAATAGTTCCGAATACGTTAGCATATAAAATGCTGCCGGAAAAGTACCCGATAAGAGTAAACAAAACCGTCCGTAACATTACACTGCCCCCTTGTTCCGAAAGTTTTATGTCCGGCTTTTGATTCGACATAATTCTACATAATAGATTATATCACAAAAAATCACAAAAGTCATTAGACAAAATCAAGTTTTTGCCTAAAATTAGAATACAATATATGACTTCCAGTTGATAATGTCAAACTCAGTAAACGTCGTTTACGAATTTTATCAGTCGGCGCAAAATTCGGCGGAATTTTTGCATATTCGACTTAAAGCGTGAAACAATATTTTTGCGAAAGCTAATTTTGAAAAAAGGCGGACAGACTCCGCCGATAACGAAAAGGAAAGGATATTTTATATATGAAAGCAACCGGTATAGTAAGAAGGATAGACGATCTCGGACGTGTTGTGATACCCAAAGAGATCAGACGCACAATGAGGATACGCGAGGGTACTCCTCTTGAAATATACACCAGCGTGGACGGCGAGGTCATATTCAGAAAATACTCCCCCGTAGGAGAAATGTCCGGCAGCGCAGACCAGTATGCGGACGTACTTTTTAAGGTAGGCGGATATCCCACCGTGATCTGCGACCGCGACCATGTCATTGCGGCGTCCGGCATACAGAAAAAAGAGGTGCTTGAGCGCAGGGTATCCAGCTCGCTTGAGGACCTTATCGAGCAAAGAAAATCCCTTTATCACAGAACGGTAGGAGAAGAAAAGATAAACCCTATAGAGGGTGTCAATAAATTTGCTATAGCCTGCGCCCCGATAATGGCGGAGGGTGATGTGAACGGCGCGGTAATAATGCTTGCAAAGGACGAAAATTCCACCGTCGATGACAAGCAGACGGCGCTTATCGAAGCTGCCGCAATGTATTTCGGTAAACAGATGGAGCAGTCCTGACGGATATACAACGCTTCAATAAATAATATACAAACAGTATATAAAAAATCCCGCTCAAAAATTGTGCGGGATTTTTTCAGATATCTGTCTGATTGCAATTTTCAAACTGATTTATTTACATTTAAGCGTGCAGGAAAGCTTTTTCATCTCTTTTATTCCATTCTTCTGGTCGATGATTATACTTTTCGCTATCGGAACAAGTCCTGAGCATATCTCGTACTTCAACAGATTTTCGCTCATGTAAACCGCCCCTTCATGATGAGGTATCATTTCCCGCAAAAAATTGCAATTTATGCAATCAGTCTGCTCTGCCGTACGCATATTGCAAAACATATCGTCTAAAATCTTACGCAATGCGCATTCATACTCGGCAAGGCATTTTGCCGGGCTTTTGCAGTTGCCGCACTCTTCCTGTATTTTAAGCATATCTGCTATACTTTTTGTCTGCTCTGCGATTATGTTCTTGCAAATACAGATAAGCGTTTTGTCCGTGGTATATTTTAATACATTTTCACACATTTTTATAGCAGCCTCATGGTGAGGAAGCATGCGTGAAATAAAATTATAAGAAATACTTCCGCATTGCTTTGCGGAATCGATCTTATTTATCATGGCGTCAAGTATGCAGTTATAATCATAAAGATACTGACGTACTGCCGGGCTGAAACAATTCGTATTCATATTATGTCAACACTGCGCTTTCCAAGAAAGCTCTCCTTTTTGTTATTCACATTATAATCTATTCATAAACATGAAAAAATGTTAAACAAAAAGCGGTGCGGCAGCAACATATTAAAGCAATGTTTCTATCTAAATTACAGCATATCCGCTATTTTCATTGCAATATCGAATTTATCCATGCCGTGATTAGCGTTATGCAGACCGACCGACGTGTAATTATCTGTGTCCAGCACATCTCCGGTCACCAGAAAATAATACAGCTCAAAGCCGTGAAAATCGCATACCGCCTGAACGCCGGCAAGCTCCATTTCTACCGCAATACAGCCCTCGGATCTCCTTTTATTAACAAGATAGCTCGTTTCACGGAAAATAGCGTCGGTAGTCCATACCCTGCCTTTAACATAAGGATAACTGTTTTCTATGCATACCTTTTCCACCGTTTCGGCATTTTTTATCGTTATGTAATCCGCCGGCGGAGCATAATGATAAGACATTCCCTCGTCGCGGTAAGCCTCAGTGGGGACAACATACCTTCCGGTAGTCTTTTCGCTGTCAAGAGATCCTGCCGAGCCGAACAGTATAAATTTATCCGCGCCGGTCAGCGCGTTAATTTCTATCACCTGTGTTGCCGCAAGCGCCGAGCCCAGCTCGGAAAGGTAAAATATCACGCTTTTACTTCCGATATTAAGCAGATGTACCGGAATTATCCTGTTTGCGCTGCGTATTTCACCGACCTGCTCATTTGGAAAATGCTCCAGCACGGCGGGATATATTTTCCTTGAAAACGTGCCTATCGCAATATCGCATATTTTCTCACACTCGCCGTAAAACGAGGCAGGAGTGATGATAGGCTCGCTGCCGATATCAAAAGAATCCGTTATCATAAAAACCTCTCTTATAGGTACATAACTCTCATCGTATTATTTTTACATAAAAAACAGGCTTTTCTCCCGTATCATTAAGAGAAAAGCCCATTTAGAGAAAAACTCGTTTATAAAAGCCGCCTTAGTTTTTAAGGCTTTGCAGCGGCGCGGGAATACGTCCGCCGCGTGAAACGAATTTAGCGGAGGAAAATTTGCTCAGCGGCATAACAGGCCCGCTGCCAAACAATCCGCCAAACTCCAGCGTTTCTCCCTCTTTCATTCCTATTGCGGGAATTACTCTCACTGCGGTGGTCTTGCTGTTCACCATACCTATAGCCGCTTCATCGGCAATTATCGCAGCTAAAGTTTCCGCCGAGGTATCTCCGGGTACGACTATCATATCAAGGCCTACCGAGCATACCGCGGTCATAGCCTCCAGCTTTTCTATAGAAAGCGCGCCGGCATTCACAGCGTCTATCATTCCGGCGTCCTCCGATACCGGAATAAATGCGCCGGACAATCCTCCTACGCTGGAGGACGCCATTACGCCGCCCTTTTTCACCGCATCATTAAGCATAGCTAGCGCCGCCGTAGTGCCGTGAGCACCGCAGCGTTCAAGCCCCATTTCTTCAAGTATATGCGCCACGCTATCGCCTACCGCAGGAGTAGGCGCAAGTGAAAGATCGACTATACCGAAAGGAACGCCCAGCATTTTGGCCGCCTGAGTACCTACGAGCTGACCCATACGCGTTATTTTGAACGCGGTCTTCTTTATAGCCTCGGCAAGCTCGTCGATAGTCGCGTCCGGCATTTTTTCAAGCTTTGCGCGTACTACGCCGGGTCCGCTTACGCCGACATTTATGACAGCGTCCGCTTCTCCCGTTCCGTGGAACGCGCCCGCCATGAACGGATTGTCCTCGACAGCGTTGCAGAAAACTACTATTTTTGCCGCGCCGAAGCAATGGTCGTTTGTGGTAGCTTCGGCCGCTTGCTTTATTATACGACCCATCATCGCGGCCGCGTCCATATTTATACCGGCTCTGGTAGAGCCTATATTCACCGACGAGCATACCTTACTCGTTACGGAAAGCGCTTCCGGTATCGACTCGATAAGCTCGCGGTCGCCGGCTGAAAATCCCTTATGGACAAGCGCGGAATAGCCTCCGACATAATTTACGCCGACTGCGTCCGCAACCTTTTGCAGCGTCTTGGCAAACTTTACGGGACTGCCCTTTGCCGCCGCGGCAAGCATGGAGATAGGAGTGACCGAAAGTCGCTTGTTTATTATCGGAATACCGTAACGCTTTTCTATTATCTCTCCGGTCTTGACATGGTTTTCCGCAAGGCGCATCATTTTTTCATATATTTTATCGCAGGAACGGTTTATATCACTGTCTATGCAGTCAAGCAGCGATATTCCCATGGTAATAGTGCGTATGTCAAGATTTTCCTCCTGGATCATCTTTATGGTTTCAAGAATATCGTTAGTTGTGAACATTTAAGCCTGTCCCCCGATCATATATTATGCATCGAGTTGAAAATATCCTCGTGCATCACATGTATCTGTAAGCCCATGCCCTTGACCGATTCGGTCAGCTTATCGGACAGCTCCGGACAGTCTATAGTGCTTTTTTCCATATCCGCCAGCATCGTCATAACGAACATATCCTGCATTACCGTCTGGGATACGTCCATTATATTAACCCCGTTTTCAGCACATTCCGTGCTTATCTTGGCGAGAATACCTACGGTATCCTTGCCTATTACTGTAATTACTGCTCTCATATTATTTCCTTTCAAGAAAGAATTTGTATATCAACAATTATAAACGTTTTTTCGTATTTTGTCAATCACATAAAACCACAATGCCTAATTTTTGTTGCAGTACCGCAAAATCCGCATATCGGAATTGACATCGGGCTTATTTTATGGTATACTATAAATACTTATATGCTTTACTGAAAATCGTGAGCAGAGAGAGGGAATGTCAGATGGCAAAAAAGAGAATATGCGTTCTGTTCGGAGGTTCCTCCGCAGATCACAGCGCATCGCTTACCACAGCGTATTCGGTACTTAACGCTATACCTAAGGATAAATATGAGCCGCTTCCGATAGGGATAACCCGCGCGGGACGCTGGCTTTTCTATCCGGGCAGCTATGAAAATATACCGGACGGCAGTTGGGAAATAGACAGCGACTGCTGCTCCTGCATTTTAAGCTGCGATCCGCTGCATAAGGGCGTTATAAAAATAATGCCGGGCGGCGACGCGTCTATCCACCGTATCGACGCGGTGTTCCCCATCCTGCATGGGAAATACGGCGAGGACGGACGCATACAGGGATTATGCAAGCTGTCGGGCATACCGATGATAGGCAACGACCTTGCTTCATCAAATGCCTGCCTTGATAAAAAGCTCACCTATATGCTGCTTAATGAAGCGGGACTAAAAACCGCAGAATACACCGTACTGGAACGCTCCGTTATGAACGAATTGGGGACGGCTCTGTTGAATGCGGAAAAGCAGCTTGGTTATCCGGTGTATGTTACTCCCGCAAATTGCAGCACCTCTATAGGCGCATACCGCGCGGAAAACCGTGAAGAGCTTGAAAACGCGGTAAAGACGGCGTTTTCCCACCACCATACGATAATAATAGAAAAAGAGCTTAAGGGCAGGCTGCTGGAATGTGCAATAGTCAGCGGCGGACTGAAAAACGACAGGACTGCCGTCGGAGAGCTTATACCGCAGAATAAAAAGACAGACAATGCGTCGGAATATATCGCTCAGACTTATTCGTTTGAAGTTCCGGCAAAGCTGGACGGCGTTACCCAAAGCAAGGTAAAGGACGCGGCGAGGGCGGCGTTCCGTGCGCTTTCCTGCAAGAGCTTTGCAAGGATAGATATGATGCTTTGCGGAACAGATATAATAATAAGGCGTGTGCGCGGGCTTCCGGGATTGGAGAAGAACAGTATATTCCCGTCAATACTTACCGAAAGCGGAATAAGCTACGAGGAGCTGTTGGATAACCTCATTTCCTCAGCCATCGACGCTAGATAGAAAGGAAAATTCGATTTGAAAGACGTGTGTATAAAAATAACCAGCACTCAATCCGTTGAGGACACCGGCGATAAGGACACCACCGAGCTGTTCACCTACGGAAGCATGGAGCCTATAAAAAACGGCTTCAGGCTGGGCTATGACGAAAGCGAGACCACAGGCTTTCAGGGCAGTCATGTGACGCTTGAGGTGTTCAGTGACAGAGTGACCATGCAGAGAAAAGGCAAAGCCGTAAGCTCTCTGATAATCGAGCGCGGTAAAAAACATCATTGCCATTACGGCACGGAATACGGAGATTTCATGATAGGAATAAGCACTAACGAGATACGCTCCTGTCTTACCGATAAGGGCGGAGATATCTATCTGAAATACACGTTGGATATAAATTCCAGTTATATGTCCGAAAACGAGATGTTTATAAACGTAACAGAATGCGGCGCGCCTAACGCCTGACGCTGCAAAAGAAAGGAAACACCAAAGCATGAGCAACATGACAGAGCTTGCGAGAAAGCAGGTATCGGAAATAATTATGAACGCGCTGGGAGAACTGGTCGCAGCGAGAAAAATACCGTCTGTTCCCCTCCCCGCTTTTAGCGTTGAACGCCCCGCCGACGCGTCGCACGGAGATTTTTCCTGCAACGCGGCGCTTGCGTTTGCTAAGGCGCTTAAAAGCAATCCCAGAGCTATAGCGCAGATAATATGCGAGGAAGCGGTGCTGGATGGTACGGCTTTTGAAAAGATAGAGACCGCGGGGCCCGGCTTTATAAATTTCTTTATAGGAAATAAATGGTACTCCGACGTTGTCAGATCGGCGGTGAACGAGGGACATGATTACGGCAAAACCGATTACGGCAAGGGAAAAAGGATACTGCTTGAATTTGTTTCCGCTAATCCCACCGGCCCTATGCACATCGGAAATGCGAGAGGCGGCGCGTTGGGCGACAGCTTAGCGTCGTTATTGCAATACGCAGGATTTTATGTTGAGCGTGAATTTTATGTAAACGACGCCGGAAATCAGATAGAAAAGTTCGGTAAATCGCTTTCGCTGCGCTATATGCAGATAGCCGACGGCAGCAAATCGGAGCTGATAAAGCGGTATTCCGGCGACGATATCTGCGACAAAATATTCGCAGATGAAGAAAATTTCCCCATGCCGGAGGACGTATATAAAGGCGTGGATATAATAGAACACGCATATAATTATTATCGTCAAAACGGCGAGCTGCTGGTAAATAAAAGCGAAGAGGAAAGAAAATCCGCACTGGTGGAATATGCTTTGCCGCTTAATATAGACGGCTTAGAGCGCGATCTGAAAAAGTACCGTATCGTTTATGACACATGGTTCAAAGAAAGCTCGCTGCACGAAAACGGCTCGGTAAAAGATATAGTAAAGCAGCTTACCGATAAGGGCCATACCTACGAAAAGGACGGCGCGATATGGTTCAAAGCGTCGGAGTTTGGAGATGAGCAGGACAGGGTTTTAGTCAGAGCGAACGGCATACCGACCTATTTTGTTCCGGATATTGCGTATCACTATAACAAGCTCGTGACGCGCGGCTTTGACAAGGCGATAGACATACTCGGCGCCGATCATCACGGCTATGTTCCGAGAATGAAAGCGGCGCTTACCGCGTTAGGCATAGACTCCTCAAAGCTCGATGTAGTTATAATGCAAATGGTAATGCTGGTGCGCAACGGTGAAACGGTAAAGCTGTCTAAGCGTTCCGGCAAGGCGATAACGCTCTCTACCCTGCTTGACGAAGTACCTATCGACGCGGCTAGATTTTTCTTCAATCTGCGCGACCCGAATACTCATCTGGAATTTGACCTTGAGCTTGCGATAAAAGAAAGCTCCGACAATCCGGTGTTTTACGTTCAATATGCTCACGCAAGGATATGCAGCGTGCTGAGAAGGCTTGCCGACGAGGGGATAACCTTTGAAAACTCCGATAATCTTACTTTCTCTCATCCGTCTGAGCTTGCGCTTATAAGGCATATCGCCGCTCTTTCCGACTGCGTAAACGATGCGGCGAAAACGTATAACCCCTCTAAAATAACCAAGTATATACTTGAACTGGCGCAGCTGTTCCATAAATTCTATGACAACTGCCGCATTAAAGGCGAGGAAGAAAGCGTTGTTCAGTCCAGACTTTCTCTCTGCGTTGCGGCAAAGACCGTTTTTAAGAACATGTTGGATCTTCTTAAGGTCGATGCGCCGGAAAAGATGTGATTTTACCCGAAAGGAAAAACAATGGACAGTCAGGACATACCGATACGAACGCCGCTTTTATTCAGCGGCGGCAAATTTACCGAAATAATAAATTCCGACAGCCCGGCGATATATAACGCCGTTACCGTAAATTCTGCCGGTATAGCCATAGAGCCTTACGGCGAAGCGTCTTTTTCAAGGCTTATCGACGTCTATCGCGAGATCTTCATCGGCCTTGACGAAAGCTGCGGCGCAATAGTCATAGACAGTCTGCCGGCATTATGGGATATGCGGGCGTCAGTGCTTGCCGCTAAGAAAACAGGCAAGCGTATATTTGTTATCTTGCAGACGAACGACGAGGGAGAAACGGCGGACGGCACGTTGTTTTGCTCGGCGCTTATAGTTCTTCAGGAGCTTGGGATAAGCGCGTTCGGCATAAGAGGAGGCTCTCCGCAAAGCTGTACCGAGCTTATAAAACAAATTTTCCCGTATGCTCATGTACCGCTTATCGCCGTACCGGACGCTGCGTTCATGCGTGAAGATAAATATGTACAGCTTACGCCGGAAGAATATAAAAGCGCCTGCCTTGAGCTTATTTGCGCCGGAGCAGAAATATTAGGCGCAGGAAAAGGCGCTGACGAGCCGTACATTTCCGCCCTTGCTCAGTTACTTAGCTGTGGAAGCCGTAAAATCGATATCCAAAAGCAGGACACTTCCCTGGTGTTTGCTACGGCTGACCAAATGTTTTTCCTTGATCCGGAAACGACGGAGTTTTCCCCTGCGATAGAATGTTCTCCCGATATGTACGAGATAATAACCGCAGTTTGTGAAGAAAGCTACGATGTGCTTACCGTGGCTGTAAACTCGCCGGACGACGCGATAGATTTTGCAAGACAGATGAATATGGCGACGCTGCCGGCGGCGTTTTTATCCGACGATGAAATTTCGCTTAAAATGGCGCTTATGCTGTATCAAGGCAGAGCGATAGTCGATACAAAATCACTTATCGCACCCGAAGAGCTTAAAAAAATTGCCGACAAATACGGTGCTGTATTATACTAAAGCATTTGAAAGGAACAAAGATGTACAAATCAGAGCTGAAATTCTACCGAAAAGCGTTTTTTACCGCTGCTATCATGGCGGCGATACTTATTTTACCGTTTACGATAATCGACGGAGGATATTTCATATACTACGGCGACTATAACGCGCAGCAAATTCCCTTTTACACTTTGTGCAGCCGGGCTATAAAAGACGGCGAGCTTATGTGGAGCTGGCAGACCGACCTCGGCGCTAACTTTATAGGCTCATATTCATTCTATACTATAGGCAGTCCTTTTTTCTGGCTGACTCTTCCTTTCCCGCCTGAATGGGCTAAATATTTCATGGCGCCTATAATCATACTTAAATTATCCTGCTGCAGCGTGTTTGCATTTGCTTATATACGCCGCTTTGTCAAAAAGCCGCAATCGGCGCTGATAGGCGGGCTTTTGTATGCGTTTTCCGGCTTTTCCATGTATAACATATTCTTCAACCACTTCCATGAAGCGATGGTCGTATTCCCGCTTATGCTTATCGCGCTGGAAGAAGCGGTGATAAATAAGCGGAGGGTATTCTTTGCGCTTACCGTGGCGCTGAATGCGTTCGTCAATTACTTTTTCTTCGTGGGAGAATGCGTTTTCCTCATTATATACTTTATTTTCCGATGTACGGACAAAAACTTCAACATAACGCTAAAGACATTCCTTGCGCTGGCGTTTGAATCGGTGGTCGGTCTTATGCTGGCGGGAGTGATGTTCCTGCCCGCTATCATCGCATGCTTAGAGGTGCCGCGCACCGACAACACCTTGCTCGGGTGGAACATGGTATTTCACAATCCGTCGCAGCGATACGGACTTATATTCCAGAGCCTGTTTTTCCCTGCGGATATACCGGCAAGGCAAAACTTCTTCCCGGACAGCTCGGCAAAATGGTCCTCCGTATCCGCATATCTTCCGCTGTTCTCGATGTCCGGCGTTATATCGTTCTTAAAATTCAAAAAAAATCACTGGGCAAAATATCTTATGCCGACAATGCTGCTGTTTGCGCTGATACCCGTGCTTAACTCAACGTTTGTGATGTTCAACAGCAGCTATTACACAAGATGGTTCTATATGCCGATACTTATCGCATGCTTTATGACCGCATACGCGCTTGAAGATAAAGATATAGATATGACCTACGGCCTTAAATGGTGCGGCTTTGCCGTAGTCCTGATATCAATGGTGGGTATTCTTCCGGGCAAGGTGGAAAAGACCGTGACCGACGCTGTCACCGGAGAAGAAAGCAAGATAGATGTGGCGGAGCTGTTCACGCTGCCTAATGAAAAGCTGCCTTTCTGGATATCGGTAGGTTTGGCAATAGCGGCTATAATAGTATGCTATATACTGGTGAGAAACCGTAAAAAGGCCTCTATTCAAAAATTCCTGCGTGTGTCGTTTATCTATACGGTGGTATCTTGTATGATCTTTTCCTTCTACACTATCGGATACGGGCGTTCAATAGGACCGGAGCTTAACGATTATAACAGCATAGTAGACGCAGACTTCGATCTTCCGGATCCCGATAACGGCGACTTTTACCGTGTAGAGGTGTTCGGCGTTACCAACAACGCAAATATGCTGTGGGATAACTACGGTTTCAGGAGCTTTCACAGCATACTGCCCGCGTCTACCTTTGAATTTTACGACAGTATGGGATTTTCACGTTCGGTAAACACCGACCCGGACGGAACATATTATCCCGTGCGTTCGCTGACTTCTACTAAGTACCTTTTGATACAGTCGTACAAGACTAATTACAGCGACGTCAAAAAGCTGCTCCAGAATATGGCGAACTTTGAAAAGATAGGCGAACAGGACGGCTTTAATATATATGAGAACAAAGCGTTTATCCCTATGGGATTCACTTACGATAAGTATATGACGCAGTCGGATATGGATTCAGCGCCCTCTTCCGCAAGGGACAGCGAGTATATCAAGGCTGTGCTGCTGACAGACGAGCAAATAAAAAAATACGGCGGATTAATGACGCATGTCGGCTCCGAGGATACCTCCGCGATAAGCTATGACTCGTTCCTTAAGGACAGCGAAAAGTTAGCGGAAAACTGCGTCGATTCATTCACACCGGTAAAGAACGGCTTTATTGCCGAGTCGTCATTTGAGACCGAACGTTTTGCGGTGTTCTCCGTTCCGTGGGAAGAAGGCTGGAGCGCCACTATAAACGGCGAGCCTGCCGAGATAGAAAAGGTCAACCACGGCCTTATGGGAATAAAGGTTCCCGCGGGAGAATGTGTGATAAAATTCGATTACGTTACTCCCGGACTGAAACTCGGAATGATAATATCTATCGTCGCGGCGGTATTGCTGATAATCTACTTTGCGGCACTGAAAATACTGTTTAAGTACAAAGCAGACCCGTATGTACATCTGTACGGCGAACAGCAATTAGGCAGGATAAAGCTGCATTCATCGTATATAGATACCGTATTTGACGAATCTAAGATACCCGAAGAGAGCGAAGCTCCTGATGAAAATTCCGCTGTAAGCACATCGGAAGATACAGAAGAGCTTACAAACACAGACGATACTTCCGAAACGGAAGATACAGATACCGAAAGGAATGAAAGCTGATGCATTTATTTGAAAAAACCGTTGAAAGCACAGTAAAATACGAAGGAAAGATACTGACCGTATGCAGCGACGTCGTGGAGTTGGAAAACGGCACGACCGCACCGCGCGACGTAATACGTCACAGCGGCGGCGTATGCGTTGTGCCTGTCACCGAAGATAACGAGGTGCTCATGGTGCGGCAGTTCAGGTATCCGTTCGCTAAGGTACTGCTGGAGCTGCCGGCGGGAAAGCTCAACGAGGGAGAGGACCACTACACCTGCGGACTCAGAGAGCTTAAGGAAGAAACCGGCTGCGCCTGTGAAAATTATCAGTACCTTGGCTGCCTGTACCCTACCCCCGCCTACTGCTCGGAAATAACGCATATGTATCTTGCTACCGGACTTTCGGGCGGAAGTCAGCACCTTGACGACGACGAATTTTTAGAGGTAGAAAAAATACCGCTTGATAAAGCGGTAGAAATGGTAATGAACAACGAGATACCCGACGCTAAAACGCAGCTTGCCCTGCTCAAAGCTAAAAACATATTAGATAAGGGCTGATATAAGTTTTACAGCGCGTTGTATGCGTTTATTATCTGATTTTCTATATCGCTGCGTACATCGGCATGTATCGGGTGGACTATGTCGCGGTATCTGCCCTCGTCGTCACGGCGGCTCGGCATAGCGACGAACATACGCTCGTCCCCCTGTACAAGACGTATATCATGTACCGCGATAGCCTCGTCTATAGTGATAGTCACCACCGCGCGCAGACGTCCTTCCTGTGTTATCTTCCGTATTCTTATGTCACTTATCGTCATTTTGGCTGATTTCCTTTCTGTCATACTGTCGGATATAGCGGCGAGGCGGTTTTGTGCCCGCTTCTCCTATGCTATAGCTTTTGCATAAGATACGGTATTATTCATATAATGTAAACGAAATACCCGGCGTTATTCTGCCGCAAAATTAAAAAGGAGCATAGATAAAACAAATGGAAGATTTTCTTACCGGAAAAAAGCATGTACATTTCATAGGTATAGGCGGCAGCGGAATGTACCCGCTTGCTCAGATACTGCATAAAAAGGGATATTATCTGACCGGCTCGGACAACAACGAAACAGAAACGCTCAAAGCGGTGCGCGGCATGGGTATCAAGGTATTCATGGGGCATGATCCGCACAACATAGACGGCGCGGACCTTATCGTGCATACCGCCGCTATAATGAGCGACAACCCGGAGCTTATCGCCGCTAAACAAAGCGGTGCCAAGGTGGTAGAGCGCAGCGAGCTGCTCGGTCTTGTCACCGGCTGGTATGATAAAGCGATCTGCGTCAGCGGCACTCACGGCAAGACTACAACGTCTTCTATGCTGACACATATACTCCTGGCGGCAAATATTGACATCTCCGCTGTGATAGGCGGCAAGCTCAAAGCTATCGGCGGCAGCGGACGCGTAGGCAGCAGCGATACAATGGTATGCGAGGCCTGCGAATTTTCCAATACATTTCTTAAGCTGTACCCGAATATCTCGGTAGTGCTTAATATCGACGCGGATCATCTGGACTTTTTCAAGACTATGGATAATCTCCGCGCGTCATTTACTAAATTCATAGACAACACTACCGACGTTATAGTAATAAACGGCGACGATGAAAATACCATGCGCGCGGTAAACGCCTCCGGATTTGATAAAGAAATCATAACTTTCGGTCACAGCGATAAAAACCGCTATTACCCGATGAATATAGAAAAGGTCGATGATTTCCGCACGGATTTTGACCTTATGGAAAACGGTAAAAAGCTGGACAGGATCTCTATACACGTTCCCGGCGCGCATAACGTGCTGAACGCCGTTGCGGCTTCGGCGGCGGCTATCGCGGCAGGAGCTCAAATTTCAGATATAAACAAGGGGCTTAGTACGTTTTTCGGTGCGATAAGACGTTTTGAACGGCTGGCTAAAATCGGCGGTATAACGATAGTTGACGATTACGCCCACCACCCCGCCGAGGTTTCCGCCACTCTGAAAACCGCTAAAGGAATGAATTTCAAACGCGTGTGGGCAGTCCATCAGCCGTTCACTTATTCAAGGACTGCCACGCTGCTGGACGATTTTGCAAAAGCGCTGCAAATTGCCGATAAGACAGTCCTCACCGAGATAATGGGCAGCCGCGAAAAGAACACCTACAATATATATTCCGCCGATCTGTGTGCAAAAATCCCCGACGCAAAGTGGTTCCCCACCTTTGAGGAAGTCGCCGGATACGTCGCCGAAAACGCAAAAAGCGGCGACATGATAATCACCCTCGGCTGCGGCGATGTTTACAAGGTCGCTTATATGATAATCGAGCTGCTGAAAGGGAAATATGGAGAGTGAAAAGAGGATCAAAACCCCGGTTTTATATTCCGGGGGTTTTTACATTATCCGTCTCAAATTCATATAATATAGCGAAAACCTCCGAAAGGAGAAATAATGAGCGAAATAATCAACACTCTGATGAAAAACCTTGAATATATAGGCGCATGTCTGTTACTGTTGGCGTTTTTCAGAGCGGCGGATATCCTGCTCGGTATCGCGCTTTCGCATAAAAGCAGCATACCGTTCGATATTAAAAAGCTCTTTCGCGGGCTGATGTTCACGGCTTGCGCATTAGGCGGGACCGCCGCTCTCGCATTGGGAATGTCCGTCGCAGTGCCGATAATCACCTACTGCAACGTCATAACGGACGATTCCCTCACCCAAACGCTTGATACGCTGAATATAACCTCGTTATGCTCTATGCTGATTTTTATTTCGGTCAAAACATACGGAACAGACGCGTTAAAAAAATTCAAACAGTTTTTCATTAAATAACTCAAACGCCGACCCTGACGGGCCGGCGTTGCGTTGTAGTTATTGTGCTTTAAGTTTTACTTGACCATAGATGCAACTTCGTCTGCGAAGTTATCCTCTTTCTTCTGGATACCCTCGCCCTTTTCGTAACGAACGAAATCTACCACCTTGATATTCTTGCCTACAGAAGCGATATACTTTGCAACTGTGAGATTGGGGTCTTTTACATAAGGCTGATTGAGCAGACAGATATCCTCGGTGAACTTTCTCATTCTGCCTTCTACTATCTTCTCAAGCACGTTTTCCGGCTTGGGCTTGGGAGATTCCGCGTTTTCCTTCTTGACGATCTCAAGCTGAATGTTCTTCTCTTCTTCGATAACAGACGCGGGAACGTCCTGCTGATTTACATACTGCGGGCTGCTGGCAGTTATCTGGAGCAGCAGATCCTTTGCGCATACCTTAACAGCGTCGTCGTTTGTATCGTCGGCTTCTATCTTTATCATAGCGCCTATGATAGAACCGCCGCCATTATGGATATAGGAGAACAGATCGCCGGTCATTCTCTTGAAACGACGTATCTGGATATTCTCGCTGATGGTAGCAATCCTCTCGGTAAGGATATCGCCGATGGTATCGTCGCTGCCTGCGGGCTTGTAAGCCTTGAGCGCTTCAACGTCCTCTGCGTCGCTGTCGATAACAGCCTGAGCTACGATATCAACAAATTCAACAAATCTTTCGGACTTAGCCGCAAAGTCGGTCTCGCTGTTTACCTCTACGATAGCGCCAATCTTCTTAGCTTCGTCTATCTTTGCGTATACAAGACCTTCAGCAGCGATCCTGCCGGACTTCTTGGCAGCCTTAGCAAGACCGTTTTCTCTTAAATACTTTATAGCGGCGTCAACGTCGCCGTTGGTCTGCTCAAGCGCTTTTTTGCAGTCCATAAGACCGCAGTTGGTAAGGTCCTTCAACGCTTTTACATCTTGTGCTGATATAGCCATTTAATTTAACTCCTTTATTATTCTTCTGTTGCTTCGGCGGGCTCTTCAGCCGGTGCTTCAGCGGATTCAACGTCTTCTTTATATTCGGGCTCTTCGTCGGACTGAACGGTCTCACCCTGTCTTGCTTCGATAATAGCGTCTGCCATTGCGCCGGCGATGAGCTTTACTGCGCGGATAGCGTCATCGTTGCCGGGGATAACATAGTCTATCTCGTCGGGGTCGCAGTTGGTGTCAACTATAGCGACTACCGGTATGCCGAGCTTCTTAGCCTCTGCAACGGATATCTTTTCCTTGCGGGGGTCAACAACGAACAGAGCGCCGGGCAGCTTTTCCATGTTCTTGATACCGCCGAGGAACTTTTCAAGCTTTTCTATCTCAAGATTGAGCTTTACTACTTCCTTTTTGGGAAGCAGATCAAAGGTTCCGTCAGTCTCCATAGCGTGGAGCTGTTCAAGTCTCTTGATCCTCTTGCGGATAGTCTTGAAGTTGGTCATCATACCGCCGAGCCATCTTGCGTTTACATAATGAGCGTTTGCTCTCTCCGCCTCTTCCTTGATAGAATCGGCAGCCTGCTTTTTGGTGCCTACAAACAGTATTTCTTCACCGTTTGCCGCAACGTCATGAATGAAGTTGTAAGCCTCGTCCAGCTTTTTCACGGTCTTCTGAAGATCGATGATGTAAATGCCGTTTCTCTCCGTAAAGATATAGGGCGCCATTTTGGGGTTCCATCTTCTTGTCTGGTGTCCGAAATGAACTCCGGCCTCAAGAAGCTGTTTCATTGATACTACTGCCATTAGTAGTGTCCTCCTTGTTTTTTGGTTTTTTCCTCCGCGCGCTTACAGACTCAAGCAATACTGCACCAAAGAGCCTTATACGACGCGTGTGGATTTGCCGCGCAAAAGCACAGCTTAATTATTTTAGCATAATTTTCCCTGCTTGTCAAGAGTTTTACCGGAAAAACCTGCAAAAATCCCTTTAGTTAAGCAGTTTTTGCAGAAAACCGCCTTTCTTTTTCCCGACGGACGGAATATCGCAGCATACAAGTATAGTGTCCTCACCTATTATCTCGATATCGCACCAGTTGATGATAAGGTCGTCCTCCCTGCCCAGCAGCCCGAATAATTTGCTCTTTCCGAACACTATTATCCGGCATATTTTCGCGGTGCAGCTGTCAAATTCGATATCATCGACAAAACCTATCCGCCGACCGGTTTTTATACTTATCACTTCCTTGCACCGTAAATCGGAAAAACGGCATATCATAACATCACCCGCTTCCGGAGCATAACGCCCGTTCCATTTTCATACGGTTAATATTATGTATGCCGACAGTTATTTATTCGCTGTTTGTCTGATTTTTGCGCATATTGGCCTTATATGCCAGATAATTTTCCAGTATCACGGCAGCAGCCACCGCGTCGATGACCGCCTTGCGCTTTTTGCCGCGCTTGTTCACCTCGTTCATCATATTATGCGCGGTAACGGTGGTGGAACGCTCGTCCCACATTACTACCGGTATCTCAAGGTAATTGCTGAGCAGATCGGCAAACTGACGGCACTTTTCACTTCTCGGACCTAAAGTGCCGTTCATATTGATAGGATTACCGACGACAACCTCGCCGACCTCATATTCCACCGCGGCAGCGGCGACCTTTTGCGCACATATATTAAAATCACGCTCGTTTATTATCCCTAATGGGGAGGCAAGCGTTTCCGTCCTGTCACAGCAGGCAAGTCCGGTGTGACTGTCGCCGTAATCGACCGCCATTATTTTCATAAATATCCTCTCTTAAAAGCCTTACTGTTCAGAGTTTAGATAAGCTTTCAGCGCCTGTGCTATCTGATCGGGACAGGAGGTGTTCTTAAATCCGCACTTTATCCCGTCAAGACGCTTTATAGCTTCCTCCACCGTCATTCCCTTTACGAGTGAGGATATTCCTTTAAGATTGCCGTTACAGCCGCCTATGACCTTAAGTTCTTTTATAACTCCGTCCTCGATGTCAAACATCATTTTCTGAGAGCAAACGCCCTTGGGCAAATATTCGTACATGTTTTTATCCTTTCTCCGCCGCTTTTGCGACCGCGTCGGCTACCGCTTTTGCGACCGATTTATCAAGCGGGCTCGGTATTATGTATTCCGGCGACAACTTATCTGCGGTAACGATATCCGCGATAGCATAAGCCGCCGCTTTCTTCATTTCCTCGGTAATAGCTTTAGCGCCGACAGACAGCGCGCCCTTGAATATTCCCGGGAATACCAATACGTTATTTATCTGATTTGGAAAATCGCTCCTGCCGGTGCCTACTATGTACGCTCCCGCTTTTTTGGCAAGCTCCGGCATTATTTCCGGCTCGGGATTTGCCATTGCGAAAACAATAGGCTTGTCCGCCATTGAAGCCACCATTTCTTCGGTGACTAGCTTCGGACGGGAAACGCCGACAAACACATCCGCGCCTTTAAGCGCATCGGCAAGCTTTCCTTTTTTATTATGCTTGTTAGTGATTTTGGATATCTCGGCATGCGCGGGATTATCATACACGGTTTCCCTGTCTATTATACCGTTTATATCCACCATTATAAGATCGCCTATCCCCATTTCAAGGAGGAATTTACCGATAGCGATACCGGCGGCGCCCGCTCCGTTTATAACGACGGTAACGTCGGACAACTGCTTTCCGGCGCAGCGCACCGCGTTTATCATAGCGGCGGCCACAACGATAGCCGTACCGTGCTGGTCGTCATGGAACACCGGAATATCCAGCTTTTCTTTAAGCCGCTTTTCTATTTCAAAGCAGCGCGGCGCGGAAATATCCTCGATATTTATCCCGCCGAAGCTGTCAGAGATAAGCTCTATGGTATGTACTATCTCATCGACGTCTTTAGACTTTATGCAAAGCGGGAAAGCGTCTACCCCGGCAAATTCTTTGAACAGGCAGCATTTTCCCTCCATTACCGGCATACCGGCAAGTCCGCCGATATCGCCCAGCCCCAGCACAGCCGTACCGTCGGTTATCACCGCCACCAGATTTTTGCGGCGGGTCAGCTTATAGGAAAGCGACGGGTCTTTTTCTATCTCAAGGCATGCCTGCGCAACTCCGGGGGTGTATGCAAGCGAAAGGTCCTCCGCCGTATTTATGGGTGCGCGGGATATGACTTCTATCTTTCCCTGCCATTCATAATGCTTTTCAAGCGCTTTTTCTTTTACGTCCATATTTATTCCTTTTCACTGCTCTCTGAGTATACGTTTTAATGATTCATCGGGAGTATAATGCGTACCGATAGCTATCGGATAGTGATTGTAAAATCCGTGAAAATCCGATCCGCCGGTCGTAATAAGACCGTACTTATCCGCTGTTTTTATAAGTCTTTCTTTTGTTGTTTCGTCCGCGCTGGAATGCCATATCTCCACGCCGTCTATCTTGCCGTTTTCCGCCAGCTCCTCCAGCAGTTCAAAATTGTTGAACACCTTGGGGTGAGCGAGCACCGCTATCCCTCCGGCGGAATGGATAAGCTCCAGCACGAAATGCACCTCCGGATAATCCTGCATATCGGTGCTGACTTCATCGGCACAAAGCCCGGTCTTAGGATTAAACAGCTCGTCATATACCTTGCCGTAAAGGTCGGTAGTGTAGCCGTAATCCATCAACGCGTGCATTATATGGCACTTGAATATGACCTTGCTGCCGGTTGCATAGCGTATTATGCTTTCCAGCGTTATCGGATATTTTTCCAGTACCTTCATAGCCATCTGCTTGCCGCGTTTTTTCCTCAGCTCACAGGTACGCAGACACAGCCCCTCCAGCCTGTCCGGCTTTAACGGGTTGTAGCATATTATATGCGTTTTTGAATCTCTCTTGCTGTCATAGCAGGAAAATTCCACGGCGGGTATGACCTTGATGCCGTACCGCTCTCCCAAAACGACCGCACGGGACGACGACGCCAGCGTATCGTGATCCGTAAGCGCAAAATAATCTATTCCGTATCTTTTAGCCTGCGCTATAGTTTCCTCTATTCCGAGAGAACCGTCGGACAAGGTGGTATGGCAGTGCAGATCAGCTTTCATTTAATCAGCCTTCTTTCCGGTAGTCGAATAATTAAAGGGCTATTAAACAAATAATGCAACGCCCGAAATGCAAGCGGGCTAATTCCCGCAAGCAATCAAAATCACATATAATTATATCATAAAATCGACATAATGTCAATTGCAGAGTTTTGACAAAAGTGAAAGTGAAATAAAGACCTTTTATGCTTTTATTTTAATTCTTAAAACATTTACCGACAGCGGCTCTAATACGAGCATTCCGTTATCCGGCAGGACTGTCTGCACGGTATAAGGACAAACGGCGTTCGGCTCTTCAAAGGTGTTTTTTGCGTTCTTTCCGGGCGCGGTAAGGACGGTCATGTTTATAGCTTTATCAAACGCTCTGTCGCAGGACAGTTTTGCCTGTACTTTATCTTCGCTGAAATTTACCAGCTTGGCTATGATCTCTCCGTTTTCATTGTCTACCGTGCATACTCCGAACAGGTGCGGTATCGGAGCAAGTGTGCGGGAATGCAGTTCTTTTCCGTTTATATAAATACTAAAACTGTCGCAGTCGGTAGTTATTTCAACGCTGTTGAGTTCCTTTGGATCGAACGGAGTATCGTCGCATATCACCTCGCTTGACCAACCGTTATAATGTATCACGCGGCTGATATTGCCCTCGACCGTAAAATCGTAGTGATCCTGGTCCTCGCCGTCTGTTCCCTTATCCCAAAAGCGAATACGCAAAGCGTCTTTTGCAAATTCGCCGGATAATTTATTCCCGTTTATCACAGTGCCGTCCTTAAGGCGAAAGCAGCCGCTTTCCTTACGCCTGTCGCTTTCGGTGACTATGTCACATCGGCAGACATGATCCCCTCGGTTTTCCGCGAACATTTTAAGCATATGATAACTCGGTATAACATAGCTTCTGTGATTATCAAAGGCTATCAGATCGGGCTCCCAGGACACGCAGTCTACATTTTTGAAAAGAGGTGCGTAGCTGGTCATTTTCACCTTGTCCTGATTGCGCTCTATCCCGGTAAGGAACGCCGCTTCTCCCAGCGCGCCGTACAGTGTGCCCGCCTTACATCCTATAGTTGAGGCGTATTCTCCGCAATATATATCAACGCCGTTCCTGTCAAAAGAATCGTACCTGTTCGCGTTAGCCGCAAAGAATATAGGGTCAGAGTAAAAATGCTCGTCCACGCACTCAGTCTTAAGCCCTGATCTTTCGGTGTGGTCGGTGGAAATAAAAACGAGCTGCGGAAAAAGCTCCTTTAACCTTTTGTAAAAAGCGCCGTACCGTTTATCGTATTCCCCGCCCCAGTTCTCGTTGCCTATCTCGACATATTTAAGGCAGGCAAAAGGCTCGGGGTGCCCGTTTGCGGCGCGCTTTGCTCCCCATTCGGTATCGGCGGGAGAAAGGGCGTATAATATAGCTTGTACAGCATCCTCTAAAAACTCATTTATCAGCTTATCGTCGAAATAATCGGGGCATCTACCCTGACAGGTCATACCGCAATTACATACATACATTGCGTCTATCTTCGCGTCCTCGCAAAATTGCAGGTACTCATGAAAACCAAGCCCGTTTGTCGTCATATACGACCAAAGCAGCCAATGCGGTTTGCGCTCCCAGACAGGTCCTATCGTGTCCTTGAAACGAAAGGCGGTCTGTTTGGAAAAGCCTTCCACGATACACCCTCCGGGAAATCTGAGAAAAGCGGGCTTTAACTGCAAAAGCCTTTGTACAAGGTCGTTTCTCAGCCCGTTTTCACGTCCCATAAACGTATCCGTCGGAAAAAGCGATACAAACCCGAACACTACCATATCGCCGATATTTCCCGTAAACGTCAGCCGCGCGTTATTATCGTCCGCGGCGCTTATCATTTCACATTCGTATCTTTTGTAGCCGCCATCTACGCAAAAGCTATGGTAGCAGTAACTCTCTTTGTTCAGCCCGCAAAGGCAGACTGTTATCTCGGCTTTAGTGTCCGATCTTGCAAACATATAAAAACGATAACTCTTGCCCTTTTCTATCGGTATACCGTCAAAGCCCTCGTTTTGTATCTCACCCCCGTGAAATTCCACGCTGAGCGCACGTTTTCTGTTTTCGTTAAGCGTACCGTTTGATATCAGCCGCATTTCAGCGCCGTTTTTAGCCGTCCAGCCCGCTATGCTTTCGGCTTCACAGCAGTCAAACGATGATACCCAGCCGGTCGGCGAGGTGATAGTTTTATTCATAGGATCATATTTGCAGCCTTCGGGAATTATACCGTCGTCAAACGCGCGGTTTCGCAGCAGCTCGGCGTACAGTCCGCCGTCTCCCGCCCTGTTTATATCCTCAAAAAAAAGCCCGTACAGGC
Source organism: uncultured Ruminiclostridium sp. (assembly GCA_947624435.1). GTDB lineage: Bacteria > Bacillota > Clostridia > Oscillospirales > Ruminococcaceae > Ruminiclostridium_E. The sequence goes on along the minus strand of CANQKE010000019.1, from coordinate 844 downwards.
TTTTAGAAACGTCAGTCAGCTTTTCCCCGACAGCTATATTTACACTGTACATTTTTATATCCCCCAATATCGTCTTATGACCGCTTCAAATCGTAAGCGCGTTTGATCATACGCTTTTATCAAACTATGTATAATTGTATAGCATAATAAACAATTTGTCAATATTACAGACGAACTGACGGCGTAACAAAATATCGCTTTTGCAATTTGCGGTTTGAGCTTAGCACTTTTCAGGTTTTTTCAAAAAAAGACAAATATTTTGAAAAAAAGGTTGACAAATCAAAAGCGATATGATATACTTAATAGGTCGCTAAAAACGCATACGGCGGTATAGCTCAGTTGGCTAGAGCACTTGGTTCATACCCAGGGTGTCGTTGGTTCAAATCCGACTACCGCTACCATCGTAAAAACGACTGTCTGAACATCGTTCAGACATAAGGCCCGTTGGTCAAGAGGTTAAGACATCGCCCTTTCACGGCGGAATCATGGGTTCGATTCCCGTACGGGTCACCAAATGAATACTTTAGAAAACACCGTTTACCTTAAGCAGTAAACGGTGTTTTTATATTCACTTAGAAAATGTTCTTATTATAGCCACATGATGAACGCGGTCTTGTCGGAATCATTATACCCTGCCCTACGATAAAAATTCAGCGTACTTTCCAGTTTAGAACCGGTCATAAGACTGATCTTGTAGCAATTTTCGCTTTCCGCTATCTCCCTTGCTCTATCTAAACAGGCGGTAGCATAGGCATGCGGGAGCCGAGCCCAAGTCGGTTTTTACGGGCATCTTTCCGCCAATACTGCGTCAACCTCGCTCGACATACGCAAGTATGCCTTCGTT
>CANQKE010000018.1 GCA_947624435.1 uncultured Ruminiclostridium sp. | reverse complement strand
CTGCCGGAAGAAGAGAGCAGTCATCGTTTTATCGCGCAGTACAAAAGTATCGGGAATCTGTGTGATATGCTGCTCGGTTATATGCTCGGCGAGCTTAAAAACAGCGATTTTTCGCCTAAATATTTTGAGCTTTCTCTTGAGGACGGAAAGACGATGCCGGACGGTTTCAGCGCAAAGCCGTTTGCATTGGAAGTACCTATGCCGGACGGCAGCGTGAAAACGGTGAAGATACGCGGAACGGTGGACAGGGTAGATATTGCCGACAGCAGCGGCAGGCACTGGATCAGAGTTATCGACTATAAGACCGGCCCTAAGGATTTTTCCCTAAAAAAAGTATATTACGGGCTTAATTTACAGCTGCTGCTGTATCTGTTCGCTCTGTGCAGGAACAACAGCGAATATCGGGCTTCGGCGGCGACTTATTACCCCTCCGGCAGCACCCCGCTTATAGATACGGATCAAGAACCGGACGAGCAGACCAAGCGCGAGCTTTGGCTGAAAGAACACAGCGGCGACGGCATCGCGGTAATTGATTCCCAAAGCGATATAGAACGGAGAAATTATATCGCCGCTGCCTTAGACAAGAAGGAAGCCGAAAGCATGTTCTCTGCCGATATGCTGAGGTTGGAGAAATTAAATGTGCTGGAAGAGCGGATATGCGATCAGCTTACCGAAAATATATCGGCGGTGGTGAGCGGCGACGTTTCCGCTGTGCCGGTGGTGAATAAAAACGACCTTTTAGCCTGCACCTACTGTAAATACCGTTCGGTATGCGGCAGACGACCGCGGCTTGAAAGAGCGGTACGCGATATTTCCGGACAGGAAGCGTCGGGATTTGCCAATATGCTTAAAGAAAAGGATCGAGAAAGGAGCGATAAATAATGCCTGAATGGACCAAAGAGCAGCTTAACGCTATAGAACACTCCGACGGCGGGGCGATAGTATCCGCGTCGGCGGGCAGCGGAAAGACCGCTGTGCTGACCGAAAGGGCGGTGCGGCTGATAACCTTAGGCGAGACCGACCCGTCGCGCATGGTGATAGTTACCTTTACCGATAAAGCCGCGGCGGAGCTGCGTGCAAGGCTCAACCGCAGCCTGAGGGAATTGATAGTCGCTCAGCCGGAAAACGCAAAATTTCTGCGCGCCCAGACCGCTAAGCTGCAAAGCGCGAAAATTTCCACCATAAGCTCCTTTTGTCTGGGGCTGCTCAGAGAATACGCGCATCTCACCGACCTGTCCGCTAATTTTACGCTGATAGAGGAGATACGCGCCGAGCTATTGCAAAAATCCGTGCTGGACGCGGTGCTGGAGGAGTTTTATTCCTCCGCCGATAAGGAGGATATCGACATTGTAAGCGAGTACTTCATCGGAAAAAGCGACTACGAGCTGGAAAGACAGATAACGGATATATATAAGTTTTGCGTAAATATGCCGGATTACGAGGAATGGCTGGACAGTCTTATGGCGGACGAATATGTGAAAGACCTGCGCATACATGCTCAAAGGACGTTCCAAGCGGCGGCGAATGAGGCGATTACGAGCTATAATTTGTTCAGTGCAGAGGCGTTTGCCGAACCTCGTCAGCGAAATTATATAAATGCTATGGGAGAAAGCGCCGTGGCGGCGATGGAGCTTATAATTGCCCGGCCGGACGTTAAAATCGATAAAATAGACGCTTTGCTTGCCAAAGTTCCAAGAGCCGCCCCGACCAAAAGCGAATATCTTAAAGAGCTGCGAGCGTCCTTTATAAAGAAGTACACCGAAGCCGTTTCCCTTGTAAAACAGCTCAGCGATACCGAAACCGACGTTAAGCGTTTTCTTCCGGTGCAGAAAATACTGGCAAGGCTCACTAAGGAATTTGACAGACGCTACCGAGAGGAAAAGCGCGCGCAGAACGTCGTGGATTTTTCCGACGGCGAGCAGGGCGTGTACCGCTTGCTCAAAGAGCACCCTGAGGTCGCGCAGCAGGCGGCGTTCAGCTATATAATCGTGGACGAATTTCAGGACAGCAACGAGATACAGTACGAGATATTCCGCCGACTGTCGGACAACGAAAAGAATCTGTACTTTGTCGGCGACTTAAAGCAGAGTATATATAACTTCCGCGGGGCGCAGCCGGAGGTGTTTTCGTCGGTGGCAAAAAATGATAAATATACGCTTTTACCGCTGAATACGAATTTTCGCAGCAACAGCAGCGTCATAGAGGGAATAAACGCGATATTTGACTGTCTTATGACCGAAAGACTGGGCGGCGCGGATTACAGAAAGGACAGCCGTCTTGTCTGCGGGCGGGATAAAGAAGTTTCCGACGAGAACATGACCGAGCTTGTGAAAGTGATATCAGACGGCGATAAGAGCACCGATCCCGACGCGGAATACATCGCCGACCGCATAAAAAGCATGCTGGACAGCGGCACGCTCATAAACGGCAGACCGTGCAGGCAGGAGGATTTCGCGGTGCTTATGCGTTCTCCGAGATCACGCGGAACTAAGTATGCGGAAGCGTTTCAAGCGCGTGGATTGTCGGTAAATACCGTAAACGACGAGAAATTTTCCGAGCGGCCGGAGATAGAGCTGATGACCGATTTCCTCACGGTGCTGGACGATCCCTATAAAGACAGGGAATTAGCGCGGCTGCTTATGTCGCCGGTATTCGGCTTTGACGCCGATATGATGGCTAGGCTCAGAACAGGCACGTTAGAAGTACATGATATCGACGGACTCAGAGAAAAATGCGGCGATGAGCTTTACCGTTACAGCGATGAATTTACGAAAAAGCGGCTGTTCAGCTGTATCACTTATGCGGCGGAAAAAGGATTTCGTCCGGACGGTGAAAAATATCCCGACCTTGCCGCCGCCGCGAAAAACGGAGACTTCGGCATAAGCGATAAAGTAAACGATAAGTGCGCTGAGTTTTTAAGCGAGATATACCGATTACGCAGCTTTATGGCGGGCAGCTCTGTCGAAGCTTTGATACAGAAGATATACGATTCCACTCAGGTGAAGAACCTGCTTATGCTGTACAACGACCCGTCTGTCTGCGCCGCAAATCTGCGGGAGCTTGTACATATCGCAAAAGAAAATTCCGACCGCGGCGGAAGTCTTTCCGACCTGTTAAAATATATCGGCGACAGCAATATAAACGTGCCGATGGGAAATGAATCAAATAAGGGCGTTAAGATAATGTCCATACACGGGGCAAAGGGATTGCAGTTTCCCGTATGCTTTGTCAGCGACTGTTCAAAGAAGTTTAACACCGAAGATGTCAGCAAAAACCTCATAATCAGCAAAACTTTCGGTCTTGCCGGGAAGATAACAGACAAGAAAAACATGATACGCCGCCCCTCTCCCTCTTACCGCCTGGCGAAGAGAGAGCTTACCGACCGTCAGTTAAGCGAGGAAATGCGGCTGCTGTACGTCGCCGCTACCCGCGCGGAGGAAAAGCTGATATTTGTCGGCTCGTCCAGGATATATGAAAATTCCTACATGAGATGGCTGCTCAATGCGGGACAGCAGTCCGGCGCTAAGAATATGGGATCAAAATCCCCCTGTACGGAGCTGTGCTTTGGAGGAAAAGTGAAATATTCCTGTCTGTATCAGCCTCCCAGGCCGGAGGAGCAGGCCATAACGCCCGAATCTTCCGAAGCAACCGAAGTAAAACAGCAGGATATCCCGGAAGATACCGCCGCCGCAGAAAGGATAGGCAATAATCTTAAGTACAGGTATCCGTATTCCGCATTGTCAAAGCTTCCGGCGAAGTACACCGCTACCGAGTTGGTGCAAAACCGGCGGATGACAAAGGGCAGTACCGAATACTGCGAGCTTTACATTTCCCGCCCAAGCTTTACCGGGAAGACCGGCAAGCTTACCGGTAAGCAGCGCGGCGACGCTTATCATAAGGCGATGCAGTATCTGCCGACCGATCGTATTCTTTTAGGAAAGGAGCTTACCGACGAGCTTGACAAGCTGTCGGGAGTGCTGACCGAGAAAGAACGCGAGTGTATCGACCCTGCGGATATCGAGAAATTTTACCTCACACCGCAGGCGGATCGCATGATAAAAAGCGGCAATATATACCGCGAACAGCCTATATTCCACAAGCTGGACGTTTCCGGGCTTACCGCCGGAGAGTTAGGGATATCGGAGGAGGAACGACTGTTATGTCAAAAATTAGGCGCCGACCCGTACGTCCAGGGTATAGCCGACCTGTTCTTTATCGAGGATGGGAAGATAATACTTATAGATTACAAATCCGACAGCTTTTCCGATGATCATAAGCTGATAGCGGATTACGGCTTTCAGCTTCAGCTGTATGCCGAAGCTTTGGAGCAAATGTACGGCATGCCGGTGACGGAGAAATATATCTTCTCGTTCATGCTGGGGAGAATGATAGACATTGAGGGGGTGGTAAGATGAGCGCTTATACCAAAACGCCCGCCACGCTTCGACAGCAGATAGAAACGCTGGAGAAAAGGGGCTGCATTATAAATGACCGCGAGTATGCCGAGGAATGCCTTACCCGTATAAGCTACTATCGGTTAGCGCATTATTTTGAGCCGTTTCGCAGCGGAAAGCACAGCTATAAGGAGGGCACTACGTTCGGTGCGGTCATGAACATATACGACTTTGACCGCTGTCTGCGCCGCCTTATAATGACCTACCTTGAGGAAACGGAGATATATTTTCGCGCGATAATATCGAATTTCCATGCGCTGAAATACGGTGCGCTCGGTTATCTCAATGCGGCAAGCTTTGACAACCGCCATAATCATTCGGCGTTTTTGAGCAAAATAGAGCGCCTTGTCGAAAGCAACGAAAAGGAACAGTTCGTTATCCATCACAAGAAAAAATACGGCGGCGTAATGCCGTTGTGGGCGGTGACCGAGCTGTTCAGCTTCGGCACGCTGGCGTATTTTTACGCCGATATGAAGGAATCCGACCAAAAGGAGCTTGCGGACAGATATTTCTCCCTTAATTACCGCTGTATCGAAAGCCGCCTGATGTGCATGTCCGATTTAAGGAACGCCTGCGCGCATTACAGCAGGCTGTATGATAATCCGTTCGAGGATACACCTAAGGCAGCGGCGGATTATGAGACTGCGCCGGACAACACGCTCAAAAGCTATCTTATCGCGGCGCGCAGCCTTTACCCCGACAAGGAAAAATGGGACAATGAGTTTGTAAGCTCGCTTAACGGACTTATAGAAAAGTACGATATGAAAGATAAAATGTCGGCGTACGGGTTTTGAGCTTTTCCGACATGATTTTGTTCATACGTTCATATCTTAATAAACCGTGAATTTTTAAGCCGCGTTTGTAAAAAAGCGCGGGTCAGCTTGTCGAAAAACCTCCCTTCGGTCGGATTTTTCGACAAGCTGACCAAAAAATTGGCAAGTATGCAAAACATACTTGCCAATTTTTGCCGCTCTACGAGCGGCACTTATCACTAATGAGGGTGAAAACCCTGATGGTTTTCCCCTCATACTCCTCTTTCCTTCCGGCTTTTGAACACTTTTTCTACAGCCTGAGCCGTGTTTGTAAAAAGCGCGGCTTTTTGTTGATATTTAGAGTATATTATAGCTAAAATTATATTTTTGTTTTTGTGAAAGATTCCAAAATTTGCTTCTATATTGTAAATATAATTAGTTTTTCTTGACTCTAGTTACTAAATGTGCTATTATTGTATACAGATAATATATTTTATCAAAGCGACAGAAAAGAGTATTTTTGTGAATCGTTTTAACGCAGACGCAGAAACGATACCGTAAAAACCGTAGTATTAAAGGAGGTATTTCATGAAACTAAGAAAAACATCATGCGCTTTGCTTGCCGCGGCGGCAGCAATAACATTCAGCTCCTGTGCGGAAAACAACAGCATATCTTCCGACGTATCCGCGCCGGACAGTACCGTATCCGACGCTTATTCCTATGAGGAAAGCATATCCGAAAGCAGCACGGTATCTTCTTCTGACAGCACGGAAAGCAGGACTACAGGAAATGATAATTACGTCGGCGTAAAGCCGGAGTTCGCCTCTCTTTCCGATATTAAAGCGGGAATACCGGACGCGCTGGCGCTTTCTCCCGAAAACATAATACTTCCGGATAATGTATCCGTAGATTTTGACAGCGTAAGAAAGATAACCGCAACGGAGCATGTGCCGCTCACGGACGATATTATAAAAAAACTGGCAAGCGACTTTTTCGGTGAAGAATATGACGACAAATATATCACCGATATGGGAGAGGTGCTAGGCGTTCAGGACCCGTACGGCGCGCCGCATTACGATTATGTGGACGATGCTCGCAGTAACCGCGTCAGCCTCTATTACGATACCGGTATCGGCGTTTTTACCGACTGCACCGATTATATACATTTTCTTCCGTCATCGACCTTTAAGACCTCTTATGAGCTTGACGGAAAGGAGCTGCCTACTGACTCCTGTCCGCTGTGGGACAGCCCTTATACGATAAAGCAGGCGATAGAATATGCGTCGGATTATATAGACAAATATCTTTTAGAGTCCGGCGCGGACAGCTTTGAGGCAAGACCGATAAAAGCGGAGGTTTATGAACTGAGCGGTTTTGATAAAGAAACTGAGAAGTTAGGCGGAGATGAGACCGTAAACCTGATAAATATACGCTTTGCCGCGTATTATCATGATGTGCCGATGATGTACAACGATACCGTGTCGAATACCGAGAACAGGACGGAAACGCTTGCCGTTCCTATTGAGCAGATATCCGTCACGATGTACAAGCCGGATAAGATAGGCACGTTAAGTATATCGAACATAAATAATATAAAGGATTCCGGCGAGGAATACGACAGTCTGGTCACTCTGGAAAGCGCCGTAAAGCTGGCGTCCGCTTATCTTGCGGGAAATTATACGTTTGCCGCCGAGGAAATAAGCCTTGAATACGCGTATAAGAGCGACAAGAACAGCGAGGACAGACCGGTAGAGCCGTATTGGATATTCCGTACCGCTCCCGTTAAGCATATTCCCGACGATTCATACCCCTGCCGGTGCATATTTGTTAATGCCGTTGACGGCAAAGTAAGCTCCTATATTTCCGAGCTTGACAACGTCGAATTTTTCTGATAACTCATGAACGTATTAAGAGCTGTAAAGACCGACCTTACAAAAACACTGTTTTCTCCGTATTTTCCTATCTGTATCGGTATAATGCTGGCGCTTATGCTGGCGTCGAACGCTTATTACGATCAGCCAAGCTCAAAAAGCTATACGGTGCTTGAAAGCATATTTCGACTTTCCTTTGAAGAAAAAGAGGCGCTCGGCATGTACGATCTTACCGTACTGGGCAAGTACGGCGGCGAGTGGTTCTCAAGCTTTATGCCGATAGCGGTGACGTTCGCTTTTATTCCGGTTTTTTCCGAGGAAAGAAAAAGCGGGAATATCCGCTTTTCTATCTGCCGCGAAAGCAGGTTTTCTTTCTGCCTGTCCAAGCTGTCCTCGGCGTTTATATCCGCGGGGCTGGCGGCGGCGCTTGCTTTTTTGCTGTATGCGGCGATAGTCTTTATGCTGTTTCCCGCGTCGCAGGACGTTGAGCTTGCCGCGGTATATATGCCTTACGGCGTTACCGTAAAGCTGGCTTTAACAGCGGCAAAGCTGTTCTTGTTCGGCGGTATATCGTCGCTGCCTGTGCTGGCGCTGTTTTCCTTTGTAAAAAATAAATATATAGTGATGTGTTTGCCGTTCATGCTGAGATATATAATAGCGCAGGCGTACTCTTCCTTTTCGATAGAACTTTTATCGTCGGGGAATGAAGTGCCTGCGCTGCTTTGCGCCGCGGCGGACAGGGAGCTGCTGCTCACCGATTTCTGGAACACCGACAAGCTGCCGTTTATAGTGATATTTTATCTGCTTTATATAGGAGTATGCGCTGTCGTTTTTTCGGCGGTGACTATAAGGAGGACAGACTGCGGTGAATAATATTTCTCCTTCAAAAATTTTTTATATCTCACGGACGGAATATCTGCGCTGGCTGCTGAATCCGAGAATAATTATATTCTTTATAGTCTGGGTATTTATCAATAATTGCGCGCTTGCCCCTTTGGCGGAATGCGTGGCGGAGACAGGAAAGAACCTATGTATTTTCGAGCCGTTTATCGCGGTGGGAAATTCCCCGTTCCTGCTGCTTATCATGCCGCTTGGGTATATGACGGTGATGGGAGATTTTCCGCGCGAAGATAAAAGCGCGATGTTTTATCTTCACAGGTGCGGCAGACTTAACTGGATATTCGGGCAGCTGCTGATGTCGCTTTATGCGGCGCTTACGTATATAGCGGCGGTGTTTTTGGGCAGCACGCTGCCTCTTGCTTCAAAATGCTTTATCGGCGATAACTGGAGCGACGGCGTGAGATATTACCGCGAGCTTTTTCCGGAAAAGATAGGCTCTGCGGTAACTTCGCTGCTGCCGGGAAATTTATATAATCAATTCACTCCCGGTAAGGCGGCGGCCGCGACTTTTGGGCTTATGCTGCTGTTTTTCCTTTGGACCGCCTGCGTTATGCTGCTGTTCAGAGTGGCAAAGCTGAAAAAAGCGGGCTTTCTCACGGTCTGCGCAGCTACCGCGCTTGGTGCGTCGTTAACAGCCTCAAACAGTACGCTGATGTGGCTTACTCCGCTGGGAAATACCGTGGTGTGGAAGCATTTCACGGAATATCTTCGAGAACCGGTGTTCCCGCTTTGGGCGTCATATTTGTATTTTGCCGTATTTATATTGGCATTAACGGCCGCCGCCGCGTTGATATCACGAAAGAGCAATTTTGAAAGCACTGTTGAGGAGGATTAAAACGATAGCGGTACGGTGAAAATCATGTCGTATCGGTAAAGCTTTTTTACTCCTGTCACTCTTTTACACTCATCTCAATGCTGCCGGTGTTCGTCTTTATTTCACAGCGGCCGCCGGTCGTGGATTTAGGCACGCTTACATGACCGATGTTCGACTCTGCGAAGAAGATCTTATCCGTCAAAAGCTCTCCGCTGACGCTGCCGGTGCTGGTTTCGATATAAAGCTCGGCGGCGTCGCTCTGATCGAGCGCCACGTCTCCGGTCTTGTTCCTGATCTCCAAAAAGCCCGTGCTGATCACATTTTCAAGCTTTATAAAGCCGGTGCTGTTCTTGACGCGAAGATCGCCGCAGGTGATATTTTCAAGCCTTAACATTCCGGTAGACGCCTCAATATCGATATTTTCGTCGACGTTGCCGCTCAATTCTATGCTGCCGGTGTTGGTTTTGAGCTTCATACTTCCGGCTGAAACGTCGCTTAAAGCTATCGCGCCGGTGTTAAGCTTGATATCTACGCCGCCCTCGACGCTTGCCGAGCAGTTCACCGCGCCCGTATGACCGGCGATCTTTATGCTCTCAAAGGCAAAGTTTTTCGGCAGATTAACGGCGCCGGTATCGGTGCTTACGTCCAAAGAGCCGTATTCGTTTTGCGGCAGATAGACCGTCATTTTCGGGCTTATGAAAGATAACGAAATAAAGTTGAGCCACCTGCGCGTATCCTCGGTGCCGATGACGAGAGCGCCGTCCTTTACCTCTGTGGTATGCTTTACTCTCTCGTCTTCACAGCAGACTATCCTGCATTTTCCGTCCTCTGAGGGCAAAAACTCAAGGTCGGTCGTGTGCACGTTTACCGTGATATTTTTGAAATCGCCGCTCGGCTCGTATGTCGTTGTTACATAATTTGCCGTCCCAAGCTTGGTTATATCCCAGCCGCAGAGTGCAAGAGCTATAATAAACAGGATCGCGCTAATAAGGATCAGCGCCGCGCCGACAATAAGCCATATTTTAACAGTTTTACTCATCACGCTGTCTCCTTTCCGATAAGCATATGCTTAAGCCCGATAGCGGCTTTTTTTGTCAGCCAAATTACTCCCTTGGTCGCGGCAAGGCATGCAAAAAACATAAATATCGCCAGCCCTGCGCATAAAAGCCCGACCGCGAGCATTGACAAAACGGTGACGGCTTTGCCGCATATCAAAAAATACACCGCCGAATAAACTCCGCTGAATGCCCCGGCAATGAACGAAGCAAAGACCGCCCAGAGTGAAATTATCACCGACCAGAAGACGATGTACACCGCTAAAATGATCGCGATAGCGGCGATAAGGATCGGGAACCAGAGCGGGAAGCCGATTATCAAAAGGACGATGACCCACGGCTTTACCGGGCTTTTCGGCTTGATTTTTTCTTTTACTATCTTTGTGAGCGGGACGTCCGCCCTGATCTGCGAGATTATCTCCCGGACGTCTCCTATCTCGGCGACCGCCTCGGTCTCCGACAGTCCCTCTTCCATTCTGTCGTCTATCATCTCGCTGTAAAAGGTCAGCCGCTCCTCGATATCCTCCCAAGGCAGCCCGCGCAAGCCCTGCCGAAGCTGCTCCAAAAATTCCTGTTTATTCATTCTCTTCCTCCTTGACTACAAAACGATATATGGAAAGAATTTCTTTCCAATCCTCCTTGAATTCTTCAATGCGACGAAGTCCCGAGTCGGTGATATGGTAATATTTTCTAAGACGCCCGTCGTGCTCAATGCTGTGGACGGTCAGCATTCCCGCCGTTTCAAGGCGCTTCAAAATGGTATATAAAGTCGATTCGGACAGCGAAATATATGGCTTCATATCCTTGATTATCCGGTATCCGTAGGAGTCCTTGTCCTTGATCGCCGCCAGCACGCAAACGTCCAAAAGTCCACGCTTCAACTGAATATCCATACTATACCTCCTCTCATGGTATACATCATATCACGAAGTATTAAATTTGTCAAGAGGGGAAAACAAAAAAATCTTCCACAAAAACAGAACAACAAAATTGTTCAAAACAGATAAAATTTAAGTTATTAAAGTAAAATAATATGAATTGTGTTGACACATGGATAAAATTGTGTTACTATTATTAATAAGGAGTATTTGGCAATTACGCTTTTAAGCCGTTTTGCAAATCAACTTAAAATTACCGTTATGACCAAAGCCATCTTAAAAGAATGGAGGAACATGCCATGAAAAAATCAACAAACATGCTCGCATTGACACTTGCAGCCGCTATGCTGTCAGGCTGCGCGGCACAGGCAGCCGGTACAGTCGGCGACAGCACCGTTATCGGCGACAGCACCGTTATTTCCGACAGCACGGAAAGCACGGATGGAAAAGGCGTAGTTGTAGATCTTACCGAAGATGACAAAGAAGAAACAGAACACCCATGGCTCAAAGCTCCGGACGGGTTTGATGGCTACACGTTTGATTGGGAGAAAAGCGATATTCTGAATTTCAGCGAGGATTTTCCTTATGTCGGTCCTATCTGCACCCTTGGCAGTCGGCTGGAAGAGAAACTCTATTATAAACACGACTATGATAAATTTATTACCGAAAGTGCCACATTTGAAAAGACCATGATCAAAGCTTCATTGGCAGGAGAGGCTTTTGCGATATACCCTCGTTGTGCGGATGATGTGCCTTGGCTGATGTATATGGACAAAGGAAATGATCGCGTCGGCTATCCGCTTCTTGCTGTTCCGATTTTGATAGAGGAGGTGCTGGATGATTTCGGAGATAAAACGCCGTTCAAAAAAGGAGATATCATATATATAAATGCCAACTATTCTTTATTAACTGACGAATTTATAAGTGCTCGTAAGAATTGTGGCTATTTTATATCTGATGACATGATTGAATACTTCAAGGCTCATAAAGGAAATAACAGTGTTATTATAGGCCTTGCTCCGTATGCATCGTCGAGTATATCTTATCCTATGGAGAAAGGAAAATCCTATTGTATTCTTATGGACAATGAGAAGTATATTCGCAGGCCGTTTGAAGACGATATGTTAGGCGGCAAAGAATTTGTACTGGACGATTCGCTTTATTTCGCAAATTTCCGGCTTGCTTTGGGTGATGACGCACCGGAGTTTCACGGATACGACGTGAACGGTCATAACAGCCTGGTAGAAGATTACGAGCAGTATACTATCTACTGGAAAGCATGCAAGGAAAAATACGGAAAATATTTTGAATAATATCCTTGAGATGATTTCGTAAAAGTCGGATTTTATCGCATAATCGTCAATTAGATAGGTTTGAAAAATTTATATAAATATGCTATAATTAAATTTAAGCCATGCCGGACTGCGGTTCGGCATGGCTGTATCATATTTTGAACAAAAAGGAGATATGATTATAAGTATGAAAAAAGCAAAGTTTGCCGCAGCGATAACGACCGCCTCGGCTATGCTGTTTGTCTGTGCGTTTTCCGCCTCAGCGGAGGGGTACGCCGTTACCGGCTCGCTCGGTGCAGACAGTGAAGACGGCACTTCGGCGACAGTGACGGCCACCGTTACAAACGATTACTACTATGACGTAGACGGCATCGGCTACAGCGTATCGGTATCGGACAACGCGGTAATAAAAGGCGAAAGCTCAAAGACCGACGTATCGCTCGCCGCGGGTGACAGCGACAGCCTTACCTTTGAAGTAGAGCTTTTGCAACAGGAGGGATCCTCACAGCCGGAATCTTCCGAGCCGGAAAGCTCACAGCCTGAATCTTCCGAGCCGGAAAGCTCACAGCCGGAAAGCTCAGAACCCGAAAGCTCTCAGCCTGAATCCTCCGAGTCGGAAAACGACAACCCAAACACCGGTGTAGGCGTCAGTGGTGCGGCTATCGCCGTATCCGTTCTGGCTTTGGCGGCGGTAGGATTCGCGGCTATAAGAAAGAAAAAACAGCTGCTTTCACTGATACTTTGCGTGGCGGTAGCAGGTACCGCGGTGGTAACGTCTTTACCGCTTACGGCCGACGCGGAAGAGGCTGAAAGCGATCTCTCAACACAGGTGCTTGAGATAGAGCTCGGCGGCGAAACGGTAACGGTCACCCTCAACATTGACGTACCGGAGCAGCCTAAAGTACATGATAATTCCGAAGAGGATATCCAACGTCTCAACGACGGCAAAGCGGTAATCCTGCGCAATGATGAGACCGGAAAGGTAACGTTCATAAACGGCAGGTTCACCGATTATAAAGTAACAGATATGATGACGGCGTACGAGGCTCTCGGAGCGGTATCCTCGCTGCTCGGCGGAGGGAAAGAAAACACACTGCTCATATATTTTTTGAGGTCGGATACCGCGGATAACGGCGACGTTTATTACACGTTCTATCAATTTTCCTATGATGAAGAGTTACAAAATTGCTATATTAAGATAGGCACGGATAAGGACGGAAATACGATATGCCTGTCAAGTTCCCTGGACGATACCGTAAATTCGGAGGATCTTGACGACGAGGAGTTCCAAAACTCCTTCTACAAGGCGAAAAAGTCGGCTGAGGAATACGCCGAAGCGACCGGCGGCGAGCTTATCATAACGGAGGACATCGCGACGGAATTTATATACAACCAGGGCTTGCTCAACTGCTGGCCGTTTTATGTAAAACTCAGCGATGATACGTTCAGAAAGCTCTGCGTAGATGTTGAAAGCGGCGAGATACTCTGCGCTCTTCCCATCTCGGCTGTACCCGACGGCAGCAACGGCGCTTATGTCAACGACGTGTATTTTGACGAAACCACCGAGGAGATGACTTTTACCGACGTGTTCGGCAATGAGGTGACTTTGCCGGTCGCCGAAAACGATGAGGGGCATTATTTCCTTGATACCGAGCGCAGAATGATTTGTATAGATTCATGGAGATCATACCTCGATGACCCCGAGATGGGATATTCTTTGAATGACATCATACCTTATACTTTTTCCGATAAAGAGGACGTTGACCCGATATTCGTTACAGTGTTTGAGAATATGAGGACGATATACGATTTTTATGCCGATGAGGGGATAACCTCGATAGACGGCAGAGGTCTTCCGCTGGCTATCGGCTTTGGCTGGCCGAAAGACGGCAAAGAGAATGAAAACGCCTGCTTTATGGACTCGATAGACGGATTCGGCTGCTTTATGTTCGGACGCTCCGCGCTTAGTCAGGCGCTGGACATTACCGCGCACGAATTCACCCACGGTATAAGAGTAACGCATTTCTGCACCGGAGAGGTCACCAACAACGCCGGCGCGATAGAAGAGGGATATTGCGATATACTCGGGAATATCCTTGAAATGCTTGCCGATCCGGAAAACTGCGATACCGAGAGCTGGATATTCGGCGAGCAGTCCGGCTTTGATCTGCGTTGCATGTCCGACCCGCACTCAAAATACCAGCCGGAATATATCGGCGACGTTTACTATATCATGAATTCCATCTACACCGACGCTTCTGCAGTAGACGACAGGGGCGGCGTACACAGGAATAATTCCTTACTTGCCTATATTGCATGGAAAATGTCGGATCGCGGGATAAGCTTGCAGGATAATTTCGATATTTGGAAGAATATGGCGTACATCTACAGCCCGAAATGCTCTTTCAAAGATATAGCGGAGATGATAAGATTTTTTGCAGGCCGGCTCGGACTGGAGGAATATCTTGATGAGCTGGACGTTATTATCGACGAGGCTAATCTTGAAAGCAGCACGACCTCCTGGGAGGGTTATGAAAGACCCGAGGGCGCGATCAAGGTGACGTTCAATCTTAAAAACGTTCCCGCCGACGCACAGTGGTCGGGCGTTGTTCAGGTCTCCGACGAATTCTCAAGCGCGCAGGTGAACTTTACCTGCGATGAAAACGGAACGGCGACCGGGTATATCCTGCCGACCGATTTCGGCGCCTGCTTTTTGTGGATAATAAGCTCCGACGGACAGAAAACGCCGGTAGTATATTACGGTGAGATGACCGAGGATATGGAGTTTAATCTGGATTACAACGAGCTTAGGCATGCGGGAATCGAACCCTAGCCGCCTCACGACGATTCTTTTGGGCTATTTTTGCCCCTTGCTCCTTGACAGGCGCCAGCCTGCCTGCGTCGCAAGGAACAAAACTATCTCCAAAATCTCTCGCCGTGAGGTGCATAGCAGTTTTTACGGAGCAGATTTTCGTCAAGACAAGGAAACCGAACGAAGGCATACTCGCGTATGTCGAGCGAGGTTGACGCAGTATTGGCGGAAAGATGCCCGTAAAAACCGACTTGGGTTCAACTCCCGCATGCCTAACAATTGACATTTTTTCAAAGGTGTGATAAAATCTATCCGGGTGATAAAATGGCAAAGATAAGAAAGCATTTTATATTCTACGGCTGGGTGCAGGGCGTGGGCTTTCGCTATCGCGCGTATCATACCGCGATGATGTACGGAATCACCGGCTGGGTGAAAAACTTAAGCGACGGCTCCGTAGAAATGGAGGCTCAGGGCAGCGAGGAGGATATAGACAAGCTGATACTTTCGATAGAAAAAGGCAGCTATATCCGAATAGAAAATTTCAGCGTAAAGGATATACCGATAGAAAACGACCGCACCTTTGAGGTGAGATAACGTAATATTAAATTCCGAAGCTCGTTAAGGGCTTCGGATTTTTTAGTAACATTGCGGTTATAAACGTCCGTTTTATTGACAACGGACGGGTTTTGTGCTATACTTTTGTCATAAATATATAGTCTTAACGGAGAAAGGACAAGCTATGACCATACAGGAATTACAGCAGGAGATAATCCGTATAAAGAAAGAAAAGGATATATGTATTCTCGCGCACAGCTATCAGACAAGGGAGATAACCGAGATAGCGGACTTTACCGGCGACTCTTTCCAGCTTAGTGTGCAGGCGCAAAAGGCCGAGCAGGGCACGGTAATAATGTGCGGAGTGCGCTTTATGGCGGAAACGGTAAAGCTGCTTTCCCCACAGAAGAAAGTGCTGCTTGCAAATCCCGTTGCCGGCTGTCCCATGGCGGAACAGATGGACAAGGAAATGATAACCGCCGTAAAGGAAAAATACCCCGACTATACGGTAGTGGCGTATATCAACACCACCACCGAGCTTAAGACCGTCTGCGACGTATGCGTCACCTCCTCCTCGGCGGTAAAGATAGTGAAAGCTCTGCCGGAAAAGAACATACTTTTCATACCCGACTGCAATTTAGGCAGCTTTGTACAAAAGCAGCTTCCCGAAAAGAATATCAAGCTGCTGCAAGGCGGCTGCCCGATACATGCGAGGATCACCGAAAAGCAGGCTGTAGCCGCGAAAAACGCTCACCCGGGCGCTTTGCTGCTAGTACATCCGGAATGTGTGCCGGATGTCGTAAAGCACGCGGACTTTGTAGGTTCTACCTCCGCTATAATGAAATTTGCCGAGGAGTCCGACGCAAAGGAATTTATAATAGGCACCGAGATAGCGATAGGACAGCACCTTTCGTATATCTGCCCCGATAAGCGGTTTTACGCATTGTCAAAGGAGCTTATCTGCCCGAATATGAAAGCTACCTCGCTTGCGGACGTATATCATGCGGTATGCGGCGACGGCGGCGAGGAGATACAGCTGGACGAGGATACCATGCGTAAAGCGCGGGTATGTATCGACCGCATGATAGAACTGGGCTGATCATGGAAAAGGCACTGATAGCGATGAGCGGCGGAGTGGATTCCTCCGTCGCGGCGTTTTTAATGAAGCGGCGCGGCTATGACTGCATAGGCGCTACCATGAAACTATTTGATAACGAAAATATAGGCGTAGAGAAAGAGCGCCCCTGCTGCTCGTTAGAGGACGTTGAGGACGCGCGCAGCGTCGCGTATAAGCTGGGAATACCGTACTATGTGTTTAATTTTTCCGACAGGTTCAAGCAGGACGTTATAGACCGATTCATTAATGCTTACGAAAACGGCATGACTCCTAACCCCTGCATAGACTGCAACCGGTTTTTGAAATTTGACAAGCTTTTTTTGCGGGCGAAAGAACTGGATTGTAAATACGTCGTTACCGGACATTATGTAAGGACGGAGTTTAATGAGGAAAGCGGCAGATGGCTGTTAAAAAAAGCCGCGGACGCCTCTAAAGATCAAAGCTATGTGCTGTATTCCTTAACGCAGGAGCAGCTTATGCATGTGCAGTTCCCGCTGGGCGGGCTGTCCAAATCCGAGGTTCGCGGTATAGCCGAAAGCGAGGGCTTTGTCAACGCGAAAAAGCGGGACAGTCAGGATATATGCTTTGTGCCGGACGGCGATTATGCCGGATTTATCGAGCGGACGACCGGCAAAAAATACCCGCCGGGGGATATCCTGTCCGACGACGGAAAAGTCTTAGGCAGGCATAACGGCGTGATACGCTACACGATAGGGCAGCGCAGAGGACTGGGACTGTCCTTTGATAAACCGATGTATGTAAGCAATGTAGATACGATAAACAACACCGTCACCCTTTCGCCAAGCGAGGGGCTTTACACAAAAAATCTTATAGCAAAGGATATAAATATAATTTCGGCGGATAGGCTGGACGGCAAAATTTCGGTAACGGCAAAGGTGAGATACCGCCAGAAAGAGCAGCCCGCCACCGCGGTACAGCTTGACGAAGATACGCTTTCAGTGGAGTTTGACGAGCCGCAGCGCGCGGTGACAAAAGGTCAGTCGGTGGTGCTGTATGACGGCGATATGGTGGTAGGCGGCGGCACTATCGTAAAGACCTGGTGACTGTTGTTTTTGGATAATTCGCTATTGTAATTTTTATTATGATGGTGTATAATAACTATATATCGCGCGGACAAACACGCGATAATCAAGAAAGGAAGAAAAAAATGACTGTTACGAAGGATACCGTTATCGGTGATATTCTGGACGAAAATGCGGAAAAGACCGCGCCGCTGTTTCTTGAGCTCGGCATGCACTGCTTAGGCTGCCCCGCTTCACGCGGAGAGACCATCGCCGAAGCGTGCATGGTACACGGCGCTGACGCCGACGAGTTTGTAAAAAAGCTCAACGAGGCAATAGCGCAGTGACAAAATGCGAAGCGCCCGCCGTAAGGCTCACGCCGAGGCTTGCGGCGGCTGCCGCATTAGTGCGCAAAGACAGGATAATATGCGACGTCGGAACGGATCACGCGTTGCTGCCCTGCTATCTTTTTTCTAAAGGAGCGCGGCGGCTGATAGCGTCGGACGTTAGAAAAGGTCCGCTTGACGCGGCAAGGGAGAATATAAAAAAATACCATGCCGAAAGCGGTATAGAGTTAGTTTTGTCCGACGGGCTTAAAAACATAGCTTACGCGGAGGATATCGTTATAGCGGGTATGGGCGGAGAGCTTATTTCCCGCATACTGTCGGAGTGTATTTTTTTTAATGCCGATACCCGTCTTATTTTGCAGCCGATGAGCCGAGCGGAGGTGCTCAGGCGCACGCTGTACAAAATAGGCTTTGAACTGCTTAGCGAGCAGACGGTTTGCGAGGACGGCAGGTATTATGTGATAATGTACGCCGCTTATACCGGAAAGATCAAAGAGATAGACGAGCTTTTCGCTTACACTGGAAAGCTTGAAGATAAGGAATATCTGAAAAGGCTTGCCGATACGCTGGAAAGGGCGGCTGACGGCTGCGCAAATTCCGAGCCGGAACGATCGGCGCGGCTGAAAGCGCTTTTAGAGCAGATACGAAAGGTCTGAACTATGAAAGTAAGAGATTTTTTCTCGTTTATAAACGAATACGCCCCGTTCGACAGGTGCGGGGATTTTGATAACTGCGGGCTGAACGTCGGGGATATGGACGAGGAAGTCACGGCGGTGTGCTTATGCCTTGATATAACCAACAATGTGATAGATGAGGCGATAAAGCACGGCGCGAACCTTATCATTTCCCACCACCCGGTGATATTCAACGCCTTAAAAGAACTGCACCCCGGCGAGCCGGTCTACAGGCTTATAGAAAATCACATCAGCGCGATATGCGCGCACACTAACGCCGATATTACCGAAAACGGCGTTACCGACCTTATGATAGAGCTTTTGGATTTTGAAAAGTCAAATACGGTGCTTGAACCGGTGTTCCCCGACGGCAAGGGATACGGAAAGGTGTGCGAATTGCCGATACCTACCACGGCGCGCGCCCTTGCGGAAAGCTGCAAGGACGTGTTCGGCTGTACTGTAGTGCGCTTTATCGATACCGAAAAGCCGATAAGCCGCGTGGGGTTATGCTCCGGCGCGGGCGCAAACAATCTGAAGAGGGCTTTGGCGCTGGGCTGCGACGCATTGATAACCGGCGACGTAAAGCACGATATCTGGATAGACGCGCAAAACTGCGGGTTTTGCATGATCGACGCGGGACATTTTCACACCGAGAACATACTGTGTGATCATCTTTTGGGTATACTTTGCCGTAAATTTCCCGGCATGGAGATATTCAAGGCGGAAAACAGCGCCGACCCGTGCAGTTATGTCTTATAAGTAAAGCAACTGCTTATTAAATGCCGCAGGGAGGGATAAGCTATGCCGCTTGACGGCGCATTTTTGCATTGTATAGTAAAAGAATTGTCCGATATGCGGCTTATTGGCGGCAGAGTGGATAAAATATACCAGCCCTCGCACGACGAGGTGGTGTTAGCGCTTCGCGGCGCGGGCAGAGCGGTGAGGATAATGCTCAGCGCGGCGTCCGACCGGGCGGGGATATACGTTTTAGAAAGAAGAGCGGAGAATCCCGCCGCTCCCCCGATGTTTTGCATGCTGCTGAGAAAGCATTTAAGCTCCGGCAGGCTTATAAACATATCGCAGGACGGACTGGAGCGCGTGGTAAATTTCGACTTTGAGTGTGTAAACGAGATAGGCGATACGGTGGAAAATCGGCTTACCGTGGAGCTTATGGGAAGATATTCAAATATAATACTTATGTCAAAGTGCGGGGAGGAATACCGTGTTATAGACAGCCTGCGGCGGGTCACCGACGAGGTATCCTCGGTAAGACGGATACTGCCGGGGATAATATACGAGTCTCCGCCGAGGGATAAAACGCGGCTGAGCCTTTTAAGCTGCACGGCGCAGCAGGTAAGGCAGGAGCTTTGTGTAAGCGGCGTGCGGCTTTCCAAGCTGATAGTAAGCCGTTTTGAGGGAGTAAGCCCGCTGTTTGCAAGAGAATGCTGCCATTACGCTTGCCGCG
This sequence comes from uncultured Ruminiclostridium sp., assembly GCA_947624435.1. Taxonomy (GTDB): domain Bacteria; phylum Bacillota; class Clostridia; order Oscillospirales; family Ruminococcaceae; genus Ruminiclostridium_E. Next base: position 26,610 of record CANQKE010000018.1, on the reverse strand, counting down.
ACATAGATGCGGTGAGCGACAGTCTGGATAATGACCGCTTTGACAGGCTGATGTTCTTTATAAAAAAGGCGCGCGGGTATCTTGACGGCGGCGGGTATAATATCCTAAAGACCCCCGGCGGCGCGTATAAGGATTTTTGCTTTATGCCGATAGAGCAGTACGGCGCGGGGCTTATCAGCGTGCCTATGCCGGACGCTAATACGCTGCTGGATACCTTTTACGGCACGCGCAGCGAAAACGAGCGGGTAAAGCAGCGCAGCGCGGCGTTACTAAAAACGCTGCTCAATTCCTGCGAACGCATATCCCGAAAGCTTCAGCTTCAGCGGCAGGAGCTGGAGGGCTGTCTGCAAAGGGAGGAATTTCGAGTCTGCGGCGACCTTATCAGCGCTAACATCTACCGCATGAACAAGGGAGAAACTCAGCTTGTCGCGGAGGATTATATAAACGGCGGAACAAAGACGATAGAGCTTGATCCGGCACTTTCTCCGTCGCAGAACGCGCAGAAATACTATGCGCAGTACCGGCGTATGGAGACCGCCGAGAAAATGCTCACCCGCCTTATTTCCGACGGAGAGAAAGAGCTTACCTATATCGAGAGCGTGTTCGATGCGGCGGCGCGGGCAGGCTCGGATTCGGAGATAAGCGAGATACGCGAGGAGCTGCGGCAGGGCGGCTATCTGCGCGGCGGTCAGGAGAAAAAGTCCGCTTCGTTAAAGCCCAAGCCACCGATACATTTTGTCACCGACGACGGCTATGACGTTTATATAGGCAGGAACAACCTGCAAAACGACCGGCTTACGCTCAAAACCGCGCACGCGGACGACATGTGGCTGCATACCAAGGATATCCCCGGTTCTCATGTGATAATAAAGGCAAAGGGCGGCGAGGTGTCCGATAACGCGATAGAGCAGGCGGCTTCTCTTGCGGCGTACTGCTCGAAAGGGCGGGAAAGCAGCAAAGTGCCGGTGGATTACACCCGCGTGAAATTTGTAAAAAAGTCCGGCGGAGCAAAGCCGGGAATGGTGATATTTACCAATAACCGCACCGTGCTGGCGGAGCCGGACGAGGAGCTTTATCTTCGCGCCGAGCTTTGACAGCGGAAAACAGAAAGGAGCATACAAAAATATATGAAGAAAGAGCTTGCGAAAACCTATTCCCCAAAGGAATTTGAGGACAGGATATACCATGAGTGGGAGGAGAAAAAATACTTCCGCGCCGAGATAGATCAAAAGAAAAAGCCGTACACGATAGTAATGCCCCCGCCGAACATAACCGGTCAGCTTCACATGGGGCATGCGCTGGACTGCACGCTTCAGGATATACTTATACGCTTTAAGAGAATGCAGGGGTACTGCGCGCTTTGGCTGCCGGGTACCGACCATGCCGCGCTTGCTACCGAGGCGAAAATAGTTTCCGCCATGAAAGAAGAGGGGCTGACAAAGTACGATCTCGGACGAGACGGCTTTATGGAGCGCGCTTGGGCGTGGAACGATAAATACGGCGGACGTATAAAGGAACAGCAGCGCAGAATGGGTACCTCCTGCGACTGGAGCCGTGACCGCTTTACCATGGACGAGGGCTGCTCAAGAGCGGTGCAGAAGGTGTTTATCGACCTTTACGAAAAAGGGCTTATCTACCGCGGAGAGAGGATAATAAACTGGTGTCCCAACTGCAAGACCTCCATTTCCGATATTGAAACGGAATATGAGGAGCAGGACGGGTTTTTCTGGCATATAAACTACCCGCTGTCCGACGGCAGCGGCGCGGTGGAGATAGCTACCACCCGTCCCGAGACCTTGCTCGGCGATACCGCTATAGCGGTACACCCCGACGATGAGAGATACAAGAATATTATCGGGAAAAATGTAAAGCTGCCTCTCACCGACCGCGAAATACCTGTTATCGCCGACGAATACGTCGATATGGAATTCGGTACCGGCGTGGTAAAGATAACTCCTGCCCATGACCCGAACGACTTCGAGGTGGGCAGACGTCACGACCTGCCGATAATACACATGATGAACGACGACGCTACCATTAAAGAGGGCGTCGGCGGGAAATACGCGGGAATGGACAGATATGAGGCGAGAAAGGCCATGGTAGCCGATCTTGAGGAGCAGGGCCTTTTGGTAAAGGTCGAGCCGCACCGCCACAACGTCGGCACCTGCCAGCGCTGCGGCACTACCGTAGAGCCTACCGCGTCTTTACAATGGTTCGTAAGAATGAAAGAGCTTGCAAAGCCCGCGATAGACGTGGTAAAAAGCGGCGAGCTGAGATTTATCCCGCAGCGTTTTGAAAACAGCTATTTTGTATGGATGGAGAATATCCGCGACTGGTGTATCTCCCGTCAGATATGGTGGGGACACCGCATACCCGCGTACTACTGTCAGAATAAGGAATGCGGTCATACCGAGATAACGCTTGACGGCATAGACAAGTGTCCTAAGTGCGGCGGTAAAATGGTACAGGACGAGGACACGCTGGATACCTGGTTCAGCTCGGCGCTCTGGCCGTTTTCGACGCTGGGCTGGCCGGACAAGACGGAGGACTTCGAGTATTTCTATCCCACCTCCGCACTGGTGACAGGATATGATATAATCACCTTCTGGGTATCGAGAATGATATTCTCGGGACTGGAGCATACCGGCAAAAAGCCGTTTTCCGACGTGCTTATCCACGGTCTTGTGAGGGATGAGCAGGGCAGAAAAATGTCCAAATCCCTCGGTAACGGCGTTGACCCGCTGGATATAATCGACCGGTTCGGCGCGGACGCGCTGAGGCTCACGCTGGTGACCGGAAACGCTCCGGGCAATGATATGCGCTGGACCGAGACCAAGGTCACAAATTCCCGCAACTTTGCAAATAAGCTGTGGAACGCGTCGCGTTATATACTTATGAATCTTCCGGAGGAGATGACCGGAGCGGTATTGCCCGACGATCTTCCGATAGAGGATAAGTGGGTATTGTCGCTTTATAACGGGCTTATAAAGACGGTAACGTCGAATCTTGAGAGCTATGAGCTGGGTATCGCGGTGCAGAATATATGCGACTTTATACGCGACATCTACTGCGACTGGTATATAGAGCTTACTAAACCGAGGATAGCACAGGGAGGAGAGACCGCGCGCGCCGCTCAGAACGTGCTGGTATACATCATGCAGGGAATGCTTAAGCTGCTGCACCCGTTCATGCCGTTTATAACCGAGGAGATATGGCAGTCCATGCCGATAAGCGGCGACGGCAATCGGGAAAGCATAATGATATCCGATTGGCCGCAGGCAAGCGACGAACTGGATTTCCCCGCCGAGCAGGATTCTTTCGGAAAGATAGTAGACGCGATAGGCGCGATAAGAGCACAGCGCAGCGAGCTTAACGTTCCCCCGTCAAGGAAGATATCACTGGTGGCGGAAACTTCATATACCGAGCTTTTCAAAAGTGCAGAGCCGTTCTTTGAAAAGCTGGCGGGAATCGGAGAATTTACGGTAACAGCTAAGGCGGAGGACAACGGCGACAGTATAACGCTGGTCACCGACGCGGCAAGACTGTTTATTCCTACCGGAGAGCTTATAGATAAGCAAAGGGAGCTTGCAAGGCTGGAAAAAGAGCGCGCAGCGGCCGAAAAGGACATCAGCTTCTTATCCGGAAAGCTGAATAATCCCGGATTTCTTGCAAAAGCGCCCGCCGCTCAGATAGAAAACGAGCGTAACAAGCTTGCAAAGGCGCAGGAAAAGATGGAAAAAATACTTATTTCTATAGAAAAGCTGAAATGATTTTCCAAAAGCATTGACATTTTCAAAAAAAACTATTAAAATAGTTACAATAAGTATATTTTCTTATAAAAAGGAGTTCTTGTATGAAAAGACGCATTATTGCCGCGTTGATAAGCGGCGTGGTACTGTCCTTGTCGCTTGCCGGATGTGATACCGCGGGACAATCGACGGTCCAGTCGACTGACAGCGTTCAATCGGTGGTTTCCGAGGTATCGGACGCAGCGACTTCCGATATTACTTCGGATACGTCGGTATCGGATATTTCGATAGAAGAGTCTTCAGCAGAACAGACCGAGAGCCAGGCACCGGAAGTACCGTCGGAGCCTATAGTGACCGATGATCCGATGGAATTTGCCGCACAGCTCGCACCGGGCTGGAATCTCGGCAATCAGCTTGAGGCGGTTTCCGGCTCTGTTCCGAGCGAGACTGCGTGGGGCAATCCCGAGATAACCGAGGATATAATACTTGCGGTGAAAGAGGCGGGATTTAAGACGATAAGAATACCGGTATCATATCTTTCAAAGATAGGAGAAGCGCCGGACTATACGATCGATCCGGCATGGCTGGACAGAGTGCAGCAGGTAGTGGATATGTGCATTAATAACGGCATGTTTGCTATAATAAACATGCACGGTGACGGCTACCATACCATTTCCGGCGGCTGGCTGTTCTGCGACGGCGAGGATCAGGATACCATAAAGGATAAATACGGTAAGGTCTGGGCGCAGATAGCCGATAAATTCAAGGATTACGACGAGCATCTTATATTCGAGTCGATGAACGAGGAATTTGACGGCAATTACGGCGCTATAGACAACGACGCTTACGCAAATATCGTAGCTTACAATCAGATATTCGTCGATACGGTAAGAGCGGCAGGCGGCAAAAATCCCGACCGTTATCTGCTGGTGCCGGGCTGGAACACCGACATCAACGCTACCACCGAGAACGAAACTTTCGAGCTGCCTAAGGACGACGCGGGCAGGGTAATGGTATCTGTGCATTTTTACGACCCATACGAATTTGTACTCAAAGAGGACGCGCCCGGCATATTCCGCTGGGGACAGGCGCTTAAAGGACAGGGACAGAAAACCACCTGGGGCGACGAGGATTACCTTGACGAGCAGTTCGACAAGGTCTACAACAAGTTTATCAAGCAGGGAATACCGGTGATAATCGGCGAGTACGGCGCGATAGACAAGACCTACAAGGACGAACGCAGCACGATATACCGCGCATATTACGCCGAATACTTAAATTATGCGGCGGCTCAGCGTGATATAGTCACCGTGCTGTGGGATAACGGCTATAACGGCAAAAACGGCCACGCGGTATTTGACCGCAGCGACTACAGTCAGACTCAGCCGGAGATAATCGCCGCTATAATGAAAGGTCTAACCGATACCGAGGCTCCTACAGCTCCGACCGATTGATCCGGCTAGTTAGCCGTATAGATAAATAAAGATAAGCTATTTGCAGAAAGGAATTTTGGACATGAAAAAGATAATTGCTATTATGACCGCGGCAGTCATGAGCATAATGCTCAGCTTAAGCTGCTTTGCAGACGCTGTTGTAGGCGCAAGCAGCGGCAACCCTACGACCGGTGTAAGCCTTGACTGGCTCCCTATCGCTATTTGCGGCGGTATCGTGGTGGTAGTGGGCGTTGTTTCGGTCATTATCGCTCAAATGAACAAGAAAAAAGGCAAGAAGAAATAAACTAAACAGCAGACCCGCTTAACGGCGGGTTTGTTGCTTTGTATCGGAGAGAGTTTATGTTCGGTAAGAATAAAAATTCAGTCAGCTCCATGACGGTAAAGGAAAAGCTCGCGCTGAACAAGCGGCCGCTTAAATACGTCACCGAGCGTGACAGCGAGACCTATACCGAGCGCCGGCTCGGCGAAAACGGCGCGGTAAACATCATGGACGGGGATTTTGTGCTGGTCTGCGGCGGAAAAGACGTTATACGCTGCGATATAGAAACGGTCAGCGTCGGCTTTTTGATGAACCTGTCCGGCATGACGGTAAAGGGCTTGGACAAGAACAGCGGAAAAGAAATGTCGGTCATCGCCTACTTTGCGGATAAATTTTGAACTGCCGCCGCATAAGTCATGATTTGTATGCCGAAAAAGGTTACAAATTAATTACAACTTTGCGAAAAGCGTTGACATTCGCGGATTTATACTGTATTATTATTAAGATAACATTATCTGAGTGCAGAACGATATCACCTATATGAAAGGATAGTCTGTATGGACGAGACAACAAGGCTGTGCATGGGCTGCATGAGTGAAAGGACCGGAGACGGACCCTGCGAGCATTGCGGGTATGTTGACGGTGCGCCGTATCTACCCTCTTATCTTGCGCCCGGCACATTGCTTAATGACAGATATATAGCCGGTAAGCTGTTAAGCTACAACGGGGAAGGCGCGTTATATATCGGCTTTGATAAGGTCACTTCGACAAAGGTGACTATACGCGAATACATGCCGGACGCGCTTTGCTCACGCAAAAAGGACGCCGGCACGATAACAGTGGAGCCTAACAAGCTGCCGCTGTATAAGACCTATATGTCGGAATTTGTCGAGCTTAACAAGGCGCTGATGAAAGCGCGCTCTATGACGCATATCCAGACGGTGCTGGATATATTCCCTCAGAACAATACCGCATACGTGATATATGAATACATAAACGGGATCTCGCTCAAGACCTATCTTTCCAACTGCTCGGGCGAGCTCAGCTGGGAAAAGGTCAAGGAGCTGTTCCCGCCGATACTTACAACGCTGAGTCTGGTGCATTCCGCCGGGATAATCCACCGCGGGATAAGCCCCAAGACGATATTAGTCACCGATAAAAATGAGCTTAAGCTGATAGATTTCCAGATATCCGCGGGCAGGACCACCAATACCGAGATAGCCTGCGATCTGGTTCCGGGATATTCCGCGCCGGAGCAGTATTCCTCCAGTGAATGGCACGGCACATGGACGGACGTGTACGGCATTTGTGCGACATTGTACCGCGTATTGACCGGACTTACTCCTACCGAGGCTATCGCAAGACTGGACGACGACAGCTGTCCCGAGCCTATGGCGGTGAACCGCAACGTGCCGTCCCACGTTTCCAAGGTGATAATGAACGGGCTTAAGCTGAATACCGGCGCGCGCATACAGACTATCACCGAGCTTGTGGTAAAGCTGTTTGAGCAGCCGCGCTTCAATACCGCCCAGACCGAGGCGATAAAACCCGCCGCAAAACCTCAGCCCGCGCGTCAGAGGGTAGTGGCGGCTCAGGCTCACGCCGAATCGGTAAAGAAAAAGAATCAGAACAATAAGATAATGGTGATGATCGCCGTGGCTGTCTGCGCGCTGATCATTATCGGATTTTCCATAGCGATAGCATTGCTTGCGGCGAACGGCTCTGGCGGCTCGTCCTCATCTGATCCGAATTACTATTCCGCGCCGGAATCCTCCACGCGGGCGCCGGTATCCTCCGAGGTCCAGACCACCGCGACCACGGCGGAATCTTCATATGTGCCGGAGGTAATGTACCAGTGTCCTAATTTTGAGGGCAACCTTATCTCCAATATCAACGAAAACGAGCGGTACAGTTATCTTAATATAACCGTAAAGTACGACTTTAACAACGAGGTAGGCAGCGGCTTTGTCATAAAGCAAAGCGTTGAAGCCGGAAAAGAGATAAAAGAGGGCACGGAGATAACCCTGACGGTAAGCAAAGGACCTCGCACCGTGCCGCTGCCGGATTATAAGAATCTCACACTGAAGCAGTATACCGACGCACTCTCCCGCAGCAATATCAAGTACGATACCAAGGAGATAGAAAGCGACGATGTACCGGTGGGATATGTGGTATATTGCAGCAAGGGCGTAGGTGAAACGGTAGACGTAGAGCACAGCGAAAGCATTACAGTTTACTATGCGAAAGCCCCGGCGGAAAGCAATTCCCAGACTTCATCGACAGACAAGACCTCGTCGGCTCAAACTTCGTCGACCGGAGCTAACTCGACAAACGAATAAAATTCAGCGCCGCAGTCCTGCGGCGCTTAGAATGTTTGAAAACTAATATCTAAAGGAAAATGCAGATGGAATTGGATCTAAATAAAATCAGGCAGGAAATAGACGATATAGACGACAAGATGCTGTCGCTGTTTTTAAGGCGAATGGACCTGTGTGTGTCGGTAGCGCAGTATAAAAAGGAAAAAGGGCTGCCGGTATTTCAGGAAAAGCGGGAGGAGCAGATACTTGACCGCATATCCGCAAACACTCCGGCCGACCTTGCCGACGGCGCTAAGCTGCTTTACACCAATATAATGGAAATATCCAAGTGTCTGCAAAGGCGAATGCTCACCCCTAAGCCTGAGCCGATGAAATTATCGCAGGGCAAAGGCTCGGCGTCGGTGATAGCTTGTCCCGGCACCGCGGGGAGCAATACCGAAAAGGCTTGCCGCAAGCTGTTCGGCGACGCCGAGGTGATATTCTTCCCGGATTTTGCCGACGTATTTATGGCGGTGCAGGAGGGCAAGGCGGAATACGGCGTGCTGCCGATAGAAAATTCCACCGCGGGCGATGTGGAGATGACATATGATCTTTTGGCGGAATACGATTTTTACATTTGCAAAAGCACGCAGGTTTCGATAGACCATTGTCTTGCCGCGAAAAAGCGTGGGGAGATAAAAAGTATATATTCCCATGAGCAGGCGCTCAAACAATGCTCAAAATATATAAACGCCTGCGGCGCTCAGGCTGTGCCGTACAAGAATACCGCGCTGGCCGCTCAAATGGTTGCCGAAAGCGAGGAGGAGGGCATCGCCGCAATATGCTCGGAGGACTGCGCAAGGCTGTACGGACTGGAGATAATTGACCGCAGGATAGCGGACAACCCCGACAACACAACCCGCTTTATCTGCGTTACCGCAAAGAACGAGGTGGAGCAGGACGCGGATATAATTTCACTGTCGTTATCGGTGCCGCATACCTCCGGCGCATTGTACAGACTGCTTACAAGGTTTTATTTTTACGGGCTTAACCTCACCCGCATACAAAGCGCGCCTGTCCCGCAAAAAGCGCAGAACATCAAGACCGAGGTATTCGACGTGATATTCTATCTTGATTTTGAGGGCAGCGTAAGCAATCCCGACGTGGTGAGATTGCTGTCAAATCTTGAAAAAGAGATGAAGTATTTTAAGTATCTGGGAAATTACCGCCATATCGTCTGATATCGGCTTTAGAGAAAGGCTGCTTATATGTTCATCTCCGCTATAATACTTGCGGCGGGCAGGTCGGAGCGAATGGGCTTTGACAAGCTGCTTGCGAAAATAAACGGAACTCCGGCGTTTTTATACAGCATACATACGTTTGAGCGCAGCGGTGTAAACGAGATAATACTTGCAGTACCTGCCGAAAAGATACCGGAATACGAAAAGGAGCTTTCCCGCTGCCGGTTTGCCGTTCCCGTAAAAACGGTGGCGGGAGCGGATATTCGCCATCGCTCGGCGCTTTTGGGGATAAACGCGACGGACAGCCGCTGCGAGCTGCTGCTTATCCATGACGCGGCGCGGCCGTTCGTCACCGAAAGCATGATACAAAGCGTTATCGCTTCGGTAAAGGAAAACGCTGCGGCGATACCCGTTATAAAGCTCAGCGATACCGTGAAATTCTGCGAAAACGGCTATGTTTCCGGCACGCCGGACAGGGACAGCCTAAGAGCGGTGCAGACGCCGCAGGGCTTTTTGAAAAAGGATTATCTCGACGCGCTGGAAAAGATAGGAGAGCGGGCGGAAAAATTCACCGACGACGCGTCACTGTTTGAGGCGGCGGGGAAGAAAGTTGCGATAACCGACGGCGATCCGCGCTGTTTCAAGCTGACTTCGCCGCAGGATATGCTGTTAGCAAGGATGATAGCGTCGGACATGGGAGTAGATGATATGCCGAGGATAGGTCACGGATATGACGTACATCGCTTTGCCGAGGGGAGAAAATTGATACTCTGCGGCAAAGAGATAGAATACAGCGAGGGGCTGTTAGGTCATTCCGACGCGGACGTCGCGGTGCATGCGCTGATGGACGCTATGTTAGGAGCGGCGGCGCTTGGCGATATAGGGCGGCACTTTCCGGACAACGATCCTCAGTATAAGGGAATAAGCAGCATAACGTTGCTTAAAAAGGTAAACGCTTTGCTTAAAGAAAACGGCCTTGCGTTATCCAATGCGGATATCACGATAATCGCGGAACGGCCGAAGCTGAAAGACCATATAGAGGATATGCGCGGCATTATCGCCGACGCTGTTAAAACAGATATATCGCGCGTCAGTGTAAAGGCGACCACCGAAGAGGGGCTCGGTATCGCCGGAAAAGGTATAGCCGCACATGCCGTAGTGCTTTTGGAAAGTGTGTAGGGTTTATATGCTTTTGAAAAGCGCTTAAGCTTTAGATATATAAAAAAAGAGGAGATAAAAATTATGGGAATGAATTTTGAGAGAAAGCTGCCGATACCGGCAGATATCAAGAAAATGTATCCGGTCACCGAAAATATCAAGCAGATAAAGGCGCGCCGTGATAAGGAGATAGCCGACGTGTTCACCGGCAAATCGGACAGATTTATACTTATCATAGGGCCGTGTTCGGCGGACAAGCCGGAGCCGGTACTGGATTATATTTCCCGCCTTGTGCCGTTGCAGGAAAAGGTAAAGGATAAGATAATAATAATACCGCGTATATATACCAATAAGCCCCGCACTACAGGAGAGGGTTACAAGGGTATGATACACCAGCCCGACCCGAACAAGAAAGAGGATATGCTGGAGGGTATAATACAGGTGCGCAGACTGCACCAGATGGCTATTGAGCAGACCGGCTTCACCTGCGCGGACGAGATGCTGTATCCCGAAAATTACCGCTATCTCTCCGACCTGCTCAGCTATGTAGCGGTAGGCGCGCGCTCGGTAGAGAATCAGCAGCATCGTCTTACCGCCAGCGGCATAGATGTTCCGGTCGGCATGAAAAACCCCACCTCCGGCACATTGTCGGTAATGCTCAATTCCATTAAGGCGGCACAATCGCGCCACACCTTCATTTACAGAGGGTGGGAGGTCACTACCGACGGCAACCCGCTTACTCATGCGATCTTACGCGGCGCGGTAAACAAGCACGACCAGTCGCTGCCTAACTATCACTATGAGGATCTCAGCCTGCTGTACGAGCTTTACTGTGAAAAGAACCTTGAGAACATGGCGGTCATCGTAGACGCAAACCACTCAAATTCCGGAAAGAAATATTTAGAGCAGATAAGAATATCCAAGGAGATACTCCATTCCCGCCGTCACAGCGACGATATAAAACGCTTTGTAAAGGGACTTATGATAGAAAGCTACATAGAGGACGGCAATCAGGGCACCGACGACTCGGTATACGGCAAGTCGATAACCGATCCCTGTCTCGGTTGGGAGAAGTCCGAACGTCTGGTACTCGATATCGCCGACGCACTGTAATTTTGCCGAATAACATGTTTTCTGAGGGCTCTGCCCTCAGACTCCCGTCGGGGAAATGATTTCCCCGAACCCCTTCATGATAATAACGGGAACGATCTCAGATGTCTGAGATAGTTCCCGTTATTTATTATATATAAGAGCATAATTTCCCAGAAGAGAGCAGAGCAGGACCCACAGAAAAACGCAGTTTCGTTTAACGAAATTACAATGTATGCTGAAGGTCTTCTATATCGGAATCTTCGGGACGGTAAACATGGTAATTTGCTTTACCGTTTTTCTTTACGAAGTACATAGCCTCGTCCGCCGCCGCTATTACAGCCGCGCTGGTTTTTCCGTGTTCGGGATAGATAGCTATGCCGACGCTGGCTCTGATGTTTATAGTCACGTTTGAAAGCTCGGAATGATATCCGCTGTACAATTCGTCGATAAGGTCCATCGCCATATTCTCGACGTTATCTATCTGCTGCGGGTCGGTAATGCACATAACGAACTCATCGCCGCCGAAGCGTCCCGCAAAGCCGGAATTTTCCACCCACTTTTTCATTTTATCGGATACGAATTTTATGACTTCATCTCCGACGGAATGGCCGTAGCGGTCGTTTATAAACTTAAAGTCGTCTACATCTACAAACACTATGCACACTCTTGAATGAGCGCTGCGCTCCATCTCGGAAACGCATTCTCTTTCAAAGGTGCTGCGGTTGTACAATTGAGAAAGGAAGTCGTAGCTTGCTCTGACGGAAAGCTGCAACTCCAGCTTCTTTTCGTTGTCTATATCGGTAACGACGCCTATTATCCTCAGCGGCTCGCCCAAACGGTCGGTAACGCACATGATACGCACCGCGAACCATAAGGTCACGCCGGACTTGTTCTTTATCTGATATTCGCCGCTGTAGCCGTTGCGGTTTTTCAGCATGGAGGAGATACCCTTGTTAAATTCGTCGGCAAATTCGGGCGTCATAAGCTTATCCAAAAACTCGCCCTCTGCCAGCCGAGATTCCTCCGCCGTTATGCCGAACATTTCGATAAAGTTTTCGGACAGGTACATGGATTCCTTGGCGTAATCCCACTCAAACAGCATGTTGTCCGAGATCTCCGAAACGGTCTTGTGCAATTCCTCCGACAGGCATATCTCGTCTAACATTCCGTTGAAAAGCTCCGCTATCTTATGATATTCGCCGTGTACGTTCATATTATCCAGACGGGTGCTGTATCTGCTGGTCTGTATATCGCGTATGCTGTGTACCATGCGTTTCATCGGGGCTACCAGAACACGCGCTAAGAACTGCCCTAACAGCGCGAATATCACCGCGGCTAACAGCATAGAGCCTACCGCAACGATAAGCGGGATAAATATCTGCGATATAGCTGCGTTGCTCGGATATATGCTTATCCACTTCCAGCTGGTATTGGATACGCCGGTTATATAGCCGTAGCTGCCTATATTTCCGCTTGCCTCATAATCGAATACCGTGCCGGATTCTCTCGCCTCTGACTTGAATATTTTCGACATATCGGGATTTCCCACCGCTAAAGCGCTTATACGCTGGGACTGAGCGCCCTCGAAATTAAATACGGTGTCCTTGCCGTCGCTTAGCACCAGATAGCCGTTGCCCTGCTGACCGTAATTTGTGCTGTTAAGCAATTGCGTAAGCTTTTCCGTGCCGACAGTGACCGTGATATAGCCTATGCGCTCCGAATTGTCGTTCTGGAGCTGCTGCGCGAGGAAAAATACCTCACTGTCGAATTTCTCCGGCGACTGTACGGTAGAAATAAAGGTTTGTCCGGCGGAGAGATTTTCCATCTCCTCAAAGCCGTAAAAATACTCGCCGGGCGAAAGCAGCCCAGAATTATCGAATATCACCGTGCCGTCGGTGTTAAGTACCGTTATGGTGCGTATATCATATTCTTCGCCGGTCATGGAATCCAGCAGCGAGCTTAAAAATTTCTGCTCGTTCTCATCGCCCGCCATTCCCGACTGGGCAAATGCCTTGACCTTTTCGTTTCCGGCAAGCAGCTCGGTCATATTCTCATATTCGCCTATGCACTGATTGAGCAGCTCCGACTGAGCCTTGCCCGCCGAGCGCGCATACTGCGATACCGAGCCGGAGGAAAATCCGCTCATGCTGAAAAATCCCACAGCTGCGGTTATTATCGCCGGTGCTAATATGAATATCACCATAAGATAACACAACGTTGTTTTTATTCTGAAAGAAGTCATGTCTTACCCCCGCAGATAATCTTGATATATCGGCAAAGACCTGCTGTAATGTGCGTTTTTCCGCCGCTTTTTGCCGTAAAATCCAAACGATTTTCATTTGAGTATAAAGATACAAAATAATTATACACCAAAACGCTCAATAAATCAAGTGAAAATCGCAAGAAAATCAAATTTCCGGTTAAAAAACGCCGCTTTTTGGGCAGAACTAAAAAAATGCGGCAGCTTTTTTAGGCAAAATGTCATAAAAAACTTAAAAAACCCGCAAAAAATGCCGATTTTTAACGCTTATGCTGTTGACAAGAAGAAAATAAGGGTGTATAGTTATAATAAGTCACCCTTTTTACAGCCGTATCATGCGGTACGGCGGAGGATACGGAGGGAAAATTATGGACAAAAAAATAATGATAGTCGACGACGCGGCATTCATGCGGACGTTTATTAAGAATATACTTGTACAAAACGGCTGGGAGTGGATAATCGAGGCTGACGACGGGCGTTCTGCTTTTGAGATGTACAAAAAGGAAAAGCCCGATCTTGTGCTGATGGATATAACCATGCCGAACCAAAACGGCATTGATTCGCTGAGGGATATACGCGGGTATGACGGCGAGGCGCGGGTAGTCATGTGCAGCGCCATGGGACAGGAATCCATGGTAGCCGACGCGATAAGATTAGGAGCGCTGGATTTCATCGTAAAGCCGTTCAAGCCGCTGCGCATAGTTGAAACGGTGCGAAGAGCGTTAAGCTGAAATCTTGTGATAAGGAGAGATACCCGCGGCTGTTTTTAGGCGGTCTGCGGCGGTATGGTCAGGACGATGTCGGTGAATAAGTTCGGGGATATCAATTACAATCAGATAGAAACGCTCAAAGAGCTTGGCAATATCGGCGCAGGCAACGCGGCTACCGCGCTTTCCGCAATGCTGGGAAAACGGGTGGCGCTGGACGTTCCGAAAACGGAGCTTGCGACCTTTGACCGCGCGATAAATATGCTGGGCGACCCTTGTCAGATGACAGCCGGAATAATGGTGAGGCTCGGCGGCGGACTGGACGGAATGCTGATGCACCTGTTTGAACAGCCGTTTGCCGAAGCGGTGATAAGCGGCATTTCCGGCCGCAGCGGGATCGACCTTGCCGCGCTGGACGAGGACAGCATTTCTCTGCTGAGCGAGGTGGGGAATATCATGAGTGGCAGTTACGTCACCGCGATCGCGGATTTTTTAGGCATGAAGGTGGATATTTCCGTTCCGGCGCTGGCGGTGGATATGCTGGGCGCGATAATGAGCGTGCCGGCGGTGGAGCTTGCGCAGGTGAGCGATACGGTTCTGCTTATCAAAGAAAACTTTACGATAGACAACGCTAAGGTAAATTCACAGCTGTTGTTTATCCCGTCGGCGGGCACGCCGGACGGACTGCTTAAAAAGTTGGGAGCAATGATATGAGCAGGATAACGGTCGGTATATCCGATCTTAAGCTCTGCCGCGCTCCCGATGAGCTTATCACCTATGCGTTGGGAAGCTGCGTGGGCGTCTGTCTTGCGGACGTTTCGGCGGGGATCGCCGGCATGTCGCACTTCATGCTGCCAAGCAGTAAGGAAGTGCCGGGCGATAATAATCTTCTTAAATTCGCCGATACCGCGATACGATTATTATATGACAATATGCTCTCTATGGGCGCGGATAAAGGACGGATAACGGCAAAGATAGCGGGCGGAGCCGATATGTTCGGCAGGATAGGTTCGCTCGGCAATATAGGAATGCGCAATGCCGCCGCCGCAAAGGATATGCTCAAAAAGCTGGGCATTCCGCTTATAGCGGAGGATACAGGCTCAAATTACGGCAGGACGGTGTTATTTGACGCAAAGACCGGAAGTATGACGGTAAGCTCCGGATTAAAAGGTACAAAGGTCATCTGAATCAAAAAAGGAGGAACAGGCATGGAAAAGCAGGCATACCGCGATATGTTTATGTACAGGCTGTTAAAGACGCTGACGGTATTTATGTCGGCGCTGCTTATCGTTTTTGCCGCGCTCTTTATAGCGGATATAAAGGCAGACGCTGCGTCGATAAGCAAATGCACTGTTTCCGCCATAACGTTAAAGCATTACACCGGAAAGGCGATAAAGCCGTCGGTGACGGTAAAATACAACGGCAAGACCTTAAAGCTTAACACCGATTATGTTCTTACATATAAAAACAACGTCAACGCGGGTAACGCCTCGGTGACAGTAACCGGAAAGGGAAAATATTCCGGCAGCGTTACCAAAAAGTTCACCATAGCCAAGGTGTCTATAAACACTCTGTCGGCGGACAAGCTTGCAAACAGATACTATACCGGCTCGGCGATAAAGCCTGTGCCTGCTCTATATTTTTCCGGCAAAAAGCTTAAGTCCGGTACGGATTTTTCCGTTTACTACAGCAAAAACACCAATGTCGGCACGGCAACGGTCACGATAAGGGGCAAGACTAATTTTACCGGCACGCGCAGCTTTACCTTTAAGATAAATAAGCTGCCGCTGTCCAAGGCAAAGATATCCGTTCCGGCGCAGTATTATACCGGAAAGGCGATAAAGCCCGCGGCAAAGGTAACTTACAACAGCGCGACATATAAATTGAACCGCGACTACACCGTCACATATAAAAACAATACCAAGGTCGGCACCGCGACCGTCACCGTCAAGGGCAAGGGCGGACTGTCCGGCACAAAGTCGGTCACGTTCAAGATAAGCAAGCTGCCGCTTTCCAAGGCGAAAATATCGGTATCCGCCGTCACCTATTCCGGCAAGGCGCAAAAGCCCGCGGTAAAGGTGACCTACGGTTCGACTACATATAAATCAGGCACAAATTACACGGTATCCTATAAAAACAACACCAACGCCGGTACCGCCTCGGTTACGGTAAAGGCAAAAAGCGGTATGTCCGGCTCAAAGACGGTCACATTCAAGATAAATAAAAAATCGCTGTCCTCGGCAAGCGTATCCGTATCTGCCGTGACCTTTAACGGTTCGGCGCAAAAGCCTACACCTACAGTTAAGGTAAGCGGCGCCGCGCTGAAAAAAGATAAGGACTTTACTGTGTCGTATTCCTCGAACACCTCCGCCGGTACCGCAACGGTAAAGATAACCGGAAAAGGCAACTATTCCGGCACGGTGAATAAAACCTTTACCATAAAGCAGTGCCAATTATCTAAGGTCACGCTCGCGGCGCAGGCACAGTATTCCCCGGACGGAACTGTCGGCAGCGTTGCCGGAAAGTACGGCGCTTATACTCTTAAAGCGTCGGAGCTTAGCTATACTCTTCCTACTGCCGCGGGAAAGCATGAGATAACGGTTTCGGGCAGCGGCAATTTTACCGGTACGGCAAAGGTCACAGTCGAGGTAAAGCCCGCGGATATTTCAAAATCGGTGGCAAGCGTCACCGAGCAGGGCGGAGCTTACGGCATGTCGGTGACTTACGGCAAGCACCTTTTGGTTTGCGATGAGGATTATACTTTATCATCACAGGAAAATGACGGAGTGCTGACGCTGACGGCGACCGGAAAGGGGAATTACGCCGGAACGCTCAGCGCGCAGAAGGAACTACTCCCGCCGGATACTATTACGGTGGACACGATAGCCGGCGTTACCTATACCGGAGGAGTACAGCTTCCGGTGCCGGTAGTAAGATTTAACGGCGAGGTGCTGGACAAAAACCTTTATTCCGTCATCTATAAGAATAATATAAACGTCGGTACCGCCGTTATTGAGATACGCGGCACAGGAGAGCTGGAGGGACTTACCGCACAGTCGGGATTTGAGATAACTCCCGCTCAGATAAGCAAGGCGGAGGGCAAATGCGCGACCGTATACTTTGCGGGCAAGGCGCTTACTCCTAAACCCGTGCTTACATTCGGCGGAAAGGAGCTTACCTCCGGCACGGATTATAACGTTACCTCATATAAGAATAACGACCGGGTAGGTACCGCCTCACTGACGGTCACCGGAAAAGGGAACTTCACCGGAACAAAGACGATAAGCTTTGAGATAAAGGCGGACAAGACGACCTCGGATACTGCGGAGCGTCAAAAAATAAAAGCGCGTCTTGACGAGATGATGGCGGGCAAATACGGCAGGCAGATAAATTCATATTGGCACAGCTACAAGCTGGGCGAGTATTACAATACGCTGCGGTATTCTCCCTGCACCTGTCACAGCTTTTGCAATAACGGCTATGAGGACGGCTGCACCTGCCTTATCGGGCGCAGTACGGTATTAGGCTCCGACGGCGCGCCGTTTGTCGGGATACAGTGCGCAGGCTTTGCCTTTGAGGTGTTCGATTATCTTTTTGCGGGAACTAATCAGGCGGGCGATAATACGCTTACGCGTTTCGGCAGCGACCGCGGCAACTGGTCGGTAAAGGGGATAAAGGAGGAATTTACCGAGCGGCTGCGCCCCGGCGATTACCTCGCTTATACCAACGAGATGTACGGTTACGACCATTACGTCATCGTCTACGATGTGGATGACGAGGGCGTTTGGGTGTATGAGGCGAATTTCGGCGGCAGATGCAAGATAAATCTCCGCCTTATGACCTTTGAGGAATTTTACGAGCAGACCGACGATATCTATCACAGAACGCCGGACAATTACAAGCTCAGCGATATGTAAAACCAACCGGCGCTGCCTTATCAGCGGGAGCGCCGGTTTTATTTATTCAAAGAAAAGGAGATACCGTTTGAAAAGTATTATATTTGATTTGGACGGAACGCTTTGGGACAGCTCGGAAAGCGTAGCCGGTTCGTGGAGCGCTACATTGCAAAAACTGGATATCCCTCAACTTAAAGGGCTTACCCTCACCGCAGAGGATCTTAAAAGCGGTATGGGCATGACCATGACCGCTTTGGCAAGAAAATATTTTCCGATGCTTGACAGCCGCCGTCAGCTTGAGGTGCTGGAGATATGTATGAAAGAGGAAAACGAATATATAGCCGTAAACGGCGGCAGGCTGTTCGATAACGAGCGGCAAACGCTGGAAAAATTAAAGGAGAATAACCGCCTGTTTATAGTCAGCAACTGTCAGTGCGGGTATATAGAGGCGTTTTTGACCTATACCGGATTTGAAAGATATTTTGAGGGATATATGTGCTGGGGCGATACCAAGCAGCCTAAGAGCTTTACTATAAACGCGCTTATTGAAAAATACCGCTGCGTTGATCCGGTATATGTCGGGGATACGCAAGGCGACTGCGATTCCGCCTATGACGCGAAAGTGCCGTTTGTCCATGCGGGGTACGGATTCGGGGAAATATCCACACCGGACAGGGTCGTATGTACGGCAGATTCGTTTTCCGGGCTTGAAAAAATATTTTCACCGACCCTCTAAGCATGAATCACCGTCTATTCCTATATTATAGGGACAGGGTATATCCCCGTCCTTTTTTTCTGTGATTTTCGCTTTTTGCTCGGAGGCGGTCATTCCCACGCCGGAAAACTGCTCTAATATATCGTTCAGCAGCAGCGCAAAATCCGCCTTGCTGCGAAAGGTGTAGCCTTTATAAAATTCGCGGGAATTAAGATAGCGCACTATACGGCATCGGGTGCTCTTTTTGCCGGAGCTGCCGTTCATATAAGAGCGTACGGTGGATCTATCCAGCGATAAAGCGGCGGCTATCTCGCTTTGCTTTACCTCAAGACTTATCCGGCGGCTGTCAAGCTCGTCCATCTGCTCGTCGTATCTGCTGCCCATCTTATCACCGCCTTTTATTCCACCACGGAATACATTTCGCCCTTTACCGGAGTTTTGCCCTTGCGCCGGAAAAGTTCGCTCACCGTCACAAATTCGTATCCTTGTTCCAGCATTTTCGGAATAATGCCGTCCAGCGCCTTTACCGTCCCGTCGTTGCCCTTTGCGTCATGCAGCAGGATTATTACCCCGTCGCATATCTGCGCTAACGTGCGGTCGATACGCTGCTGTACCGTGACGCTTTCGTCCCAGTCGTCGCAGCCGAAACCACAGATAAAGGTCTTATCGATGCAGTAGTGCATTTTATCGGACACCGCAATATACGGCGGGCGGAAAAACCGCGGAGTTCTGCCGCAGACAGCTTTTATCTTTTCATCGGTGACGCGCAGTTCTTCTCTTATCGCACTTTCCTCCATATCGCTCATCGCGCTGTGCGTGAGAGAGTGATTTTCCAGCTCGCAGCCTTGTTCTACAGCTGATAAAGCGGTACGTGCGCTTTGCTCGTCTATGTTGTTTCCTACAAGAAAAAACGTGCCGGGTACGTTGTATTTTTTTAGTACCTCAAGCACCTGCGCGGTGGTAGAGGTGTTCGGTCCGTCGTCAAAAGTAAGCGCCGCTAAAGCCTTGTTGTTCATTTTTATCCTCCCTATTTATCGATACAGCATTTTTCCCGCCATTTACCGCTTTTATACCGTATAAAGCCCATAACGGCGGTAAGCAGCCAGGTAAGGCAGGAGGTACCCCATACCGCCCAGCTTCCTATTATAGGTATAGCGGTCAGGATAAGCCCGAAGCCTACGCGTCCTGCTACCTCGGCAAGTCCGTTTATAAACGCGTAGCCGATATCTCCCGCGCCGTTTAACAGACCTCTTGTAACCTGCAATATGCCTAGAAACGGATAGAACAGGCAGGACAGCATAAGCGCGTCGCCGCCCGTCGATATTACGTCCTGCTCGCTTACAAAGCAGTTGATTATATTGCGGTTAAGCAGCAGGAATATCACCATTATACAAGCGGCAAAGATAAGGCAGACCTTTATTGTCTGGCGGTAGCCTTTTGATATTCTTTCCGATTGTCCCGCTCCGGCGTTTTGTCCGGTAAAGGCGGACAGCGCGGAGTTCAGCGAGAGGAACGGCTGCTGTATAAGCTGCTCCACCCTCATGGTAGCGGTGTACGACGCCATTACCACGTCGCCAAAGCCGTTTGCTATCGTTTGCAGGAATATCATGGATATAGAGATCATGCCGTATTGAAGCGCGATAGGGACACCGGTACGGATACATTTGCCCAGCATTTTAAGGTTAGGAACGGCGTGTTCCTTTCTGAACATGAAATACGGGTTTTTCAAAAAAGCAAAGCCTATGCTGAGCGCGGCGGAAGTACCCTGCGCCACTACGGTAGCCCATGCCGCTCCGGTCACGCCGAAATTAAACACCAATACAAACAGCAGATCAAGCACCACATTGAGCAGGCTTGCTATTATCAAAAACAGCAGCGGCGTTTTTGCGTCGCCCAGACTTCGCATTACGGAATTTATCCAGTTGTACGCCGCCACCGCGATAGTGCCGCCTACCGCTATCCTCATATAATCCGCCGCGTCCGCGATGACGTTTTCCGGAGTGCCCATAAGCTGTAACAGCGGCTGAGCCAAAAACACCGAAATAATACTTATCAGCAGTCCTATCGCACCGATACAGTAAGCGGAATTTGCTATGTACTTTTTCGCGTCGTCCGTCTTGTCCGCACCAAAGCATTGTGAGATTAGCACGCCCGCGCCTATCGAAAGTCCGTTGCAGACGGTGTAGAACATGAAGGTTATAGAACCGGTCGCTCCTACCGACGCCATTTTCTCAAATCCCAGATACTGTCCCACCACTACCGTATCGGTTATATTGTAGACCTGTTGGAACAGGTTGCCGATAAGCAGCGGCACGGAAAACGCAAGTATATGCCTTAATTCGCTGCCCTCGGTCATCTTTCTCATTTTTACAGTCATAGTGCCCCTCGCCTTTCTTCTGCTAAGAGTATAACACAATTCCCGCCGGATTTCAATCATTTTATTTCCCACGGACAAAGAAAATCTGCTATTCTCATAAAACCTTTGTAAATACGGAAAAGCGGACATGAAAAAGCACAAAATTCAGGTTGCAAATCGGCGGGAAATATGTTATACTTGTTAAACAAAGGACAGCGAAAAAAGGAGAAAAATTATGAGCGAACACGAAAAGGTACTTGTGATAGACTTCGGCGGTCAATATAATCAGCTTATCGCCCGCAGAGTAAGAGAACATAATATCTACTGCGAGGTGCTTTCTTATAAGACCCCGATAGAAAAGATAAAGGCGGAACACCCTGTAGGACTTATATTTACCGGAGGCCCTGCGAGCGTATACCTTGAAAGCTCACCACATATTTCAAAGGAGATATTCGAGCTCGGTGTGCCGGTACTCGGCATTTGTTACGGTGCTCATATAATGGTATATACTCTGGGCGGAACGGTCACCGAGGCGGACGAAAATTCGCAGGCGGAGTTCGGAAGGACGGAATGTGAATTTGACGACTCCTGCGCATTGTTCAACGGGTTAAAATCGCGCTCGGTGGTTTGGATGAGCCACAACGACCATATAGAAAAGCTGCCGGAGGGATTCCGCGCGGCGGCTCACAGCGCAAAATGCCCCTATGCAGCTATAGAAGATCCCGAGAGAAAATTTTACGCGACCCAGTTCCACCCGGAGGTAAATCACACCGAGCAGGGCTTTGATATGCTGGGGAAATTCTTATACGACGTTTGCGGCTGCAAGGGTGACTGGACGATGTCCGGATATGCGCAGACCGCTATTGACGAGATACGCGCCAAGGTAGGAAACGGCAAGGTGCTGCTCGCTCTGTCCGGCGGCGTTGACAGCTCGGTAGCCTGCGCGCTGCTTTCAAAGGCAATAGGCAGACAGCTTACCTGTGTGTTTGTAGACCACGGCTTTATGAGGAAAAACGAGGGTGACGAGGTGGAAAAGGCGTTCGCCGATTGGGACGTTAATTTTATCCGCGTCAACGCCGGAGAGCGTTTTCTTGCAAAGCTGGAGGGGATAAGCGAGCCGGAGCGCAAGCGCAAGCTGATAGGTGAAGAGTTTATCCGTGTTTTTGAGGAAGAGGCCAAGAAGATAGGCAAGGTGGATTTTCTGGTACAGGGAACCATCTACCCCGATGTTATCGAGAGCGGCGCGGGCGACGCTGCCGTGATAAAATCCCACCACAACGTCGGCGGTCTGCCGGACTATGTGGATTTCAAGGAGATAATAGAGCCGCTGCGTCTGCTGTTCAAGGACGAGGTGCGCAAGCTCGGCATAGAGCTGGGGCTTGCGGATTATCTGGTATGGCGGCAGCCGTTCCCCGGTCCCGGACTTGCGATAAGGATAATAGGCGAGATAACCCGCGAAAAGCTGGCGATATTACAGGACGCCGACCTTATTTTCCGTGAGGAGATCGCCGCCGCCGGGCTTGACCGCGATATAAATCAGTACTTCGCGGTGCTTACCGATATGCGTTCGGTCGGCGTTATGGGCGACGGCAGGACTTATGATTATACTCTCGCACTGCGTGCGGTCACCACCAGTGATTTCATGACCGCGGACTTCGCGCGTATCCCCTACGAGGTGCTGGAAAAAGCCAGCGTGCGCATCGTCAACGAGGTCGGCCACATCAACCGCGTATGCTACGATGTGACAAGCAAACCGCCGGCGACTATTGAGTGGGAGTAACGACCGGAGGCGCTTAAGTGGATATTTTATTTAAGAATGACGAATTTGTATTTTCATACAGAGTCGCGGCATATTGACTCGCAACGGAAAAATCAACAGTCGTTTGCGTTCGAACTGTTTGTCGACGTTATTTGTCATAGCCGTTTACCCCTTTTATAAAAAGTTTGCACGAGAATCTGTAGGAAAGATAGTACACCGCCGCACACAATATCAGAACAAAACAGATGCCGAGCATCATATTATCGCTGATTTTTCCGCCCATTACTGCGGAAAACAACTTCATAAGTTCATCCTTTATAGGATCCGGCAGATTTTCTAATGAGATCACCAGTATCGTTGAGATACTGAGCATAAGCGCCGTCTTGATATAGCTGCCCTTTTTCTGTCCGAAACGGATCATAAAGGGGATATCCAATGCGCATATTGCCAGCAGCAGGAAAAAGATCACAAGGTAAAGTGTGTTGAGACTTGAGTTTTCTTCTCCTGTTATTGCATAGAACAGCGTATCATAAATGCTGCCGGCAAATATTGAGCTTGCCATGAACAGCCCGTTCATTGCAAAGGCTAAGAAGTATTTGTAATACAGACTCCCCCTTACCCCCTGCGGCGTACTTACCGTGAAATACGCATAGAGTTTGCGGTCATCTCCGCCGAAAATGCCTGCGATCATACTGCTTGCGATATATGCTCCTATGGCGATCATCAGTAAACGAACTATTGTGTTTTCGCTGCCGGCGAGAACATCGGAAAAGGCGGTCTTATTTTCGGCGGTGGCTGCTGTCACATACAGTATTATGTAATTGAACACCAGCAGGATAAAGGGTATCAGGGCGGTCAGGATAATACACAGCCGGTTCTGCTTCAGCTCCTTATACAAGAATCCTGTAGGATAGTTGTGAGTGTCGGCGAGTGTCTCCTTTTTCTGTATCTGTGCTTTGGTATTGTCCTTATT
Source organism: uncultured Ruminiclostridium sp. (assembly GCA_947624435.1). GTDB lineage: Bacteria > Bacillota > Clostridia > Oscillospirales > Ruminococcaceae > Ruminiclostridium_E. Next base: position 2,694 of record CANQKE010000018.1, on the reverse strand, counting down.
TGCCGAATATGCCGCCTGCATACTGCTTTTTATCACGAGATAATCAGCAAAAAGCAGCACTATACAAAGAGGTATGAGCCAAATGAGCATGTTGCCGCTCAATTGACTAAACAGCTTATCCGGTGGAAAGCTGTCATCAGAAAAAAGAAAATCCTTTATCTTGCCGAAGAATATCGCCACGATAACGATTATGGCACCAAGCGTGCCAAGCTCGATACGCAGCATTGATCTTTTAAGCTCAGCTATGCTTCTTGACCGCAGGATAAATCTGTCGCTGACGATATTATACAGTGCGGCGGCAGCGAAAATTACGGCGTATACGCTTATATACGACTCAGAAAACGGAGTTTCCCCTACAGCACAGTACACCGCCGTAAAGCCCAGCCCTACCGCCATAAGCAGGAGCGTGAAACCGCAGCTGCCGATCAGCGTTATGAGCGCACGGTCTTTCGGTTCAATTGGCAGGGTATAGGAATATGTGAGCCAGTTGGTATTGATGTCACTTTTCAGTATATCTGTACGCATATTCCCCAACAAAACAGCCATTATGCCTGTGAAAAGTGAAGTGCAGGCTATCACAGAGATAACAATTGTTCCGGTAAATTCAGGTTCTGATCTCGCAGTGCTTATACCGGCAACAAAGAACAGTCCGAATACGATAAGTAAGACAGATCTAATGATCATATTCTTTCGGGAGATACGCAGTTCACGGAAAAGCAGTGACTTGAATTTTGCCATTACTGCCACTCCCTTTCTTCCTTGTGAACATAATATAGCATGATGTCATCAAGGCTTGCAGGGTCAATAGGATATTCCTTATACTTATAAGCGCCGTTCCCTCTGTCGCAAAGCATGACCTCTGCGCCGAAATTATTGACCCGCACACTTACGATATCGCCGCTGTCGATCTCGCTCACCTGTTCCTTACTGCATTTGAGGATACCGTGTTTTTCGATGATCTCGTCTTTATAACCCGTGAGCAGGATCTTTCCCCTGTCTATGAATGTCACCATATCGGCAATTTTTTCAAGGTCACTCGTAATGTGCGAGGACATCAGGATAGAACGCTCGCCGTTTTGCAGATACTCCTGAAAAATATGAAGTATTTCGTCACGCACCACCGGGTCAAGTCCTGTAGTCGCCTCGTCCATGATAAGCAGCTCGGCATTATGGGAAAGGGCGCAGGCGATCTGCAATTTCATCTTCATACCTTTTGAGAACTGCCCGAGCTTCTTTTTCAGCGGCAGCCCGAAACGTTTGATATACTGTTGATAGACAGAATTATCCCATTCCTCATAAAGCCCCTCGAATATTCGTGCCATGTCCTTGGCACTAAACACATCATGGAAAGGCAGCTCGTCAAACACCACGGCGATGTGTTTCTTGATCTCCTTTTCATGTTCCAGATGGTCAAGCCCCAGCAGACGTATCTCGCCTTCATCGATATTTGTGATGTTCAGAATACTGCGGATCGTGGTGGTCTTACCTGCACCGTTCTGCCCGATAAAGCCCATGATACAGCCTTTTGGCACGCTGAAGCTCACGCCGTCAAGGGTAAAGCCTTCATAGCGCTTTGTAACGCCTTTTACCTCAATAGCATTTTCATATTCGATCATGTTAGTCCCCTCCGTTTACAAGGTCAAGAAGTTCGTGAAGTTCCTCCATCGTAACGCCCGCTTTGCGTGCCGTGTCACCTGCCTTTATTAGCAAAGACTCAATATGCTTTAGCTGTTCTTCACGATAGATCTCCAAATTCTGTGCCTTTACGAACGAGCCTTTACCGGTATAGCTTTCGATAAAGCCGTCACGTTCAAGCTCCTCATAGGCGCGTTTTGTGGTCATAAAGCTGATACGAAGTTCTGTGGCAAGCACACGCATAGAGGGCAGCATTTCGCCCTCTTTCAGCTTTCCCTCCATTATCAGCGTCTTGATCTGGCTTGCGATCTGCAAATAGATCGGTTCGCCGTTTGAATTGCTGATGTTGATATTCATTCAGTGTACACTCCTTGAAGGTCTATGGCTCTCAAAGCATTTGCAACTACTAAGAAAGTCAAATTGTATAGTCTCAATATATACAATTATAGCGGAGGCGTTACATTTTGTCAAGGGGTTTTGAAAAAATTTTTAACGACACATTGAGTGGTAATGATAAAACCTATCAGAAACGAGCTGCAAGGAGAAAACACAATTGAAAAGTCGGATTTACCGCTGTAATAGATTTTAGAGGATATGTTAGATATGTACGATATAAATGATTTGCTTAAAAGTTTTGTCACAAAAAGTCAAAACATATTAGGAGATGATCTTGTTGGGATCTATCTTCACGGCTCCGCTGTTATGGGATGCTATAATGAGGAAAAAAGCGATATTGATTTGTTGGTCGTAGTAAAGGAAGCTATTCCAAACGACATAAAACATCGCTTCATGGATATGGTCGTAGAATTAAATACGTATGCTCCTCCGAAAGGGATCGAATTAAGCATTGTTAAAAGAGAAGTATGCGATCCGTTTGTTTATCCGACGCCTTTTGAATTGCACTTTTCTATTGCACATTTGGAATGGTATAAAGCTGATCCTTTAGATTATATCGATAAAATGAAAGGAACGGATAAAGATCTGAACTGCTCCCCTTTTGTTAGACAATATGGTATAATAGAGATACACCAAAATAAAAGTCTAACGAAAGGGGGCATT